>CAUYZA010000087.1:0-10175 GCA_963577225.1 Dehalococcoidia bacterium
CTACTGGGACATTCCGGCGGCGATCAAAGAGCTGCACCGGATCAAGGATTTGGGGCTGACCGGGATCACGATGTGCGACACGCCCGAGTTCCTCGGCTTGCCGTACCTGCACGAGCCGCACTGGGACCCCTTCTGGAAGACGTGCGAGGAGCTCGAGATCCCGATCAACTTCCACATCGGCGCCGGTGGCGACATTGTCTCGAAAATCCTGTGGAAGGGATACACGCCTCAACGCCGGTTGGCGGCGAACAGCGTGTCGCTCTTCATCGTCCAGTTCCGCACGGTCATGAATCTGATCTTCAGCGGACTGCTGGAGCGGTATCCCACACTTAAGTTCGTCTCCGTGGAGAGCGGGATCGGTTGGATCCCGTTCGTGCTGGAGGCGATGGAGTGGCAGTTCGACGAGACGATGCCGGATGAGCGTGAGGGCCTCTCGCTGCGGCCTAAGGAATACTTCAAGCGCCAGATCTACGCATCATTCTGGTTCGAGAGCTTCGGGCCGCGCATCGCGATCCCGGAGATCGGCGAGGACAACGTGATGTTCGAGGTCGACTTCCCGCACCCCACCTGTCTCTACCCGCAAACGGAGGCGCACGTGACGGAAGTGCTCAAGGACGTCGACCCGAGGATCCGTCGCAAGGTGCTGCACGACAACGCCGCGAAGCTCTACAAGCTGCCCGAGATCAGCTAGAGCCCGCGAACGTGGGCTCTAGCTGATCTCGGGGAAGCGTTCCGCTCCCGCAGTCGCCGCGTGTCCGCCACAAACGCGCGATTGCGTTCGGTCAGCGGATTGTTGGTCAAGCCCGCGTCGACCGGCTTCGTCCTATCCCGATTTGGCTGAACGCGTCACGAAACCTGACGCTGCTCCGTCTACGACCCAGATAGGCAGACGATCTCTGCCTTGCGGGAGTAGCAGGCCCCGTGATTGACGGCGCGCGTGCACGGCACGCCTGTCACAAGGTCCAGGACCGGAGCGCAGTAATGTCCGACTTTCATGGCCACCAGCGAAGCGAGCGACTGCGCCCGCTGATGCGTGTCTCACATTGCTACTGCTGGCAGCGGTCCTGGCGCTGACGGTGTTCGGCACGGCTGTGATCGAGGCCCCAGGCTCCGTCCACAAGTTCTACGGCTTCGGTTCTGAGAGCTCGGTGGATGGCGTGACGATGGACGAGGGGGCGATCAACTATGCCTGGAACCAGCGCGACGTCCTCGTCGGCACTGGTGTGTTGCGTGATGGGCTGTGGGATTTTGATGTTGCCCCGGGCAGCGCCACCGCCGTGCGGTTCTCGATCGACGGGTCCGGCCTGAGTGGCTGGAACGACGTCAACGTCGGCAGCTTGACGGAGCTCAGCCTGGCGCTGCCGGGCTCGGCGCCTGCCCTGAGCGTCGGCGCGAGGTTGAGCCCGCTGCCCGATCGCGAGGGCTTCCAGCAATACACCATCCTGCAGGGCGACACGCTGCGTCGCATCGCGGAGCGATTCGACCTGACCGTCGACGAAATCATGGCGGCCAACCCGCAGTTGGCGAACGCGAACCAGATTCGCTTGGGCAACCCGCTGTTACTGCCTGAGGGCGCGACGCTTACGAGCGGAGTTGCCGTGGGCGATGCCAGCAACGCAGGCGTCGGGAACGGCGCCGAGGGCGCGGCGTCCACCGAGACGGGGATCGTTCCTCAGGACGGCGACGCGGCCGGACCGCTCGGTGTCGGCCTGCCGCCGCTGGAAGACAGCGACTTCTGGGCCTGGCTGGCGATCGGGGCGAGCATCGCCGCCATGGTCATCGGTCTGAGCGGGCTCTTCGTGGCGTGTCGCCGCCGGCTTCGGGCCGAGCGTCGGGAGTTGGCGCACGCGGCGGTCCCGGCCGCGCTAGCCCCGGACCTGACGCCGCCGCCGGTCTACCGCACGCTGGTGCGCGACCGCGCGCAGGCAACCGTCCTTGGACCGTTCGATACGACCTCGGCCCAGACCGAGGGGGTGGGTCAGCCGGAGACCTTCGGGGGCGGCGACTAACGTCCGTCCTACCGCCTCCGACCCCCGTTGAAGCTCACAGACCAAAGCGCTGCGGCTCTGTCCGCAGCGCTTCGCCGATCTTCTCGCCGATCATGATGGTGGTGAGGTTGGTGTTGGCGCGGGGGACGGTGGGCATGATCGAGGAGTCGGCGACGACGAGTTGGTCGACGGCGTAGGCGCGGCCGAGCGCATCGACGATGGCCCTCGCGTCGGAGGAGGGTGCCATGCGCAGGGTGCCGCAGGGGTGGTAGGCGCTGAAGGCGGCGCGGCGGACGAAGTCGTTCATCGAGTCGTCGTCCAGCGGGCGGGCGGGGTCGGGGATGACGACGGCGTCGAGCAGGTCGCGCAGCGGCGGCCAATCGGGCAGGGCCAGGCCGTCGCGCACGCATGATGCAAGGTGGGCCAAGTCGGACGGGTCGGCGCACATGTTTTGCGCGATGACGGGCTTGGCGTGCGGGTCGGCGGAAGTCACGCGGACGTTGCCGGGTGAGTCGGCGCTCTGCAGGACGGCCAGCAGCGCGACGGTCGACTTGCCGTCGCGCGGCTCGCCGAAGCTGATCTGCTCGAGCATCAGATCGTTACGGCGATCGCTGCCGCTCGCGGCGCAGCGAAGTTGGGTTTGGATCAGCGGCCCGTCGCGATCGACGGTGGCTGGGTCTTTGACGCTGCAGACGATCGGCACCATGGGGTGGTCGGCGAGGTTAGCGCCCACGCCCGGCACGGCGCGCAGCGTCTGGATGCCGAGCGCATCCAGTTCTTCGGCCGGGCCGATGCCGGAGCGCAGCAGCACGCCAGGCGACTGGACGGCGCCGCCGCTGAGCACGACGAGCCGCCGGCGCACCTCCGCCACCTCCCCGCCGCGCTCAATCTCGACGCCGATGGCGGTTCCGTCCTCGATTAGCAGCCGGCGCACGTGACTGTCGCCCTGGATCGTGAGATTGGGGCGGATCCGGGCCGGGCCAGGTAGCCGACGGCCGTGGAGATGCGAACGCGGCCCAGCTTGTTCATCGGCTGCGGGCCCGCTCCCCAGCTCTGAGGGTCGTTGGCGTCGTCGGAGTGGGGGTAGCCGGCCTCCCCGGCGGCTATCAGGAAGGCCTGATGGATCGGGGCCATCTCGTCCCGGCGGTAGCGCCACACGCTGATCGGTCGCGCATCGCCGTGATAGGGCTCGTGCCCGTAGTCAAGGTCGCGCTCGAGGCGCTTGAAGTGCGGCAGCACGCCGGCCCCGTCCCAGCCCGGGTTGCCGAGCGCGGCCCACTTGTCGAAATCCTCCGGCAGGCCGCGCAGGGCGATTGCGGTGTTGACGGCCGTGGAGCCGCCGGTGACGCGGCCACGGGGCTGCGGGCGGGTGCGGCCCTGGTCGGTAGGTGTGTGCTCGAGGCCCCAGTCGTGATCGACGACGGAGTTGTGGTGGCCATTGACGAGGTCGTCTGGGGTCTGGCCGAGTTGTGGGTAGTCGGGACCGGCGTCGATCATGAGCACCGTGAGATCAGGGTTTTCGCCGGCGCGCGGCGACGACGGCTCCCGCCGCGCCCACGCCCACGACGATCACATCGTACGGGTCCATGGCTGCCCCCTTCGCTGCGTGGGTACGTTACCTTCTCTCCGCGCTTCGACTCGTGACGGGCGGAGGAGAATCTCGATGGCGGATGTGCTGCTCCGTGGGGGACTGGTGGTGGACGGCAGCGGCGCGCCGGGTCGGCCGGCGGACGTTGCGATCGAGGGTGAGCGGGTCAGCGCGATCGGGGATCTGGCATCGATGACGGCGGCGGTCGATGTTGACGCGAGCGGAATGGTCGTGGCGCCGGGTTTCGTCGATACGCACGCCCACTCCGACGGTGTACTGCTGCAAGACCCGCAGCACGCCAACGGTGTACGGCAGGGCATCACGACGGAGATCATCGCGCAGGACGGGCTCTCCTACGCCCCGCTGGGCGCGGACGACTTTCGCATGTACCGCCGCTATCTGTCGGGGCTGCTGGGACTACCGCCGGACGACCTCGACATGTCGTCGATCGCGGCAGCGCGGGAGCACTACGACGGCAAGGCGTGCAACGTCGTGCAACTGGTGCCGCACGGAGCCGTGCGAATCGGCGTGGTGGGTTTCCACGACACACCGCTGCGCGGCGACCTGCTGGCGGCGGCGGACGGCATCGTGCGGCAGGGCATCGCGGATGGCGCGCGGGGCTTCTCGACTGGGCTGTCGTACTACCCCAATTCCTATTCCGACAGCGACGAGCTAATCGCACTCAATAGGGCCGTAGCCGAGGCGGGTGGCGTCTACGTCGTCCACGTGCGGAACCACAACGACGATCGCGCTCCGTACGGGACCGGAATCACGGAGGCGCTTGAGATCGGGCGCCGCAGCGGGGTCAAGGTGCACGTCTCGCACTACCGCACCCAGCCGTCGACGGCCGGCGACGTCGAGGAGCTGATGACCGAGATTGACGCCGCCAAGCAGGACGGCGTCGACGTGTCGCTGGAGTGCTACCCGTATCCGGCGGGCTCGACGGTGCCCGGCTACTTCCTGCCCGGCGAGTTCCACGAGGGCGGTCCGGACGCCATGTTGGCGCGTCTGGACACGCCCGAAGGCCGCAAAGCCGCGATCGATGCGATCGGCAGCCTCTTCCCGGGGGCGCTGGAAGGGGCCGCCTGGACCTGGCTGGCGTCTGAGGCCAATCGTGGTCTGGGCGGGATGTCCTTCGCCGACGTGGCCACGCTGCGCGGTGTCTCGATAGAGGAGATGACCGTCGACGTGATGATCGAAGAGCGGCTGGCCTGCGGCTTCCGCTACATCCCGCCTTCCAGCATCGCGATCTGGCGGCAAGTCGAGGCCGACGTGATGGCGCTGCTCGCCCGAGACGATTACATGATCGGCAGCGACTCCATCCCGCTGGGCGAGATGCCGCACCCGCGGGCCTATGGCACGTTTCCTCGCGTCGTGGGGCGGTTGCGACGTCGGCTCGGCAACTCGCTGGAGCAGGTCGTGAACCGGGTGACGGGGCTGCCGGCGTCGCGCTTCGGTCTGACCGACCGTGGCGTCCTGCGCGAAGGCGCCTTCGCCGACATCGTTGTGTTCGACGCCGATCAGATCGCGGATCTGGCCTCGTTCGAAGATCCGACGGCGCCGCCCGTCGGTATCCCGCACGTGTTGGTCAACGGCACCTTCGTCGTGCGTGACGGCGCGCTGACGGGCGCATTGCCCGGTCGTGTAGTTCCGTAACGAGATCTGTCCCCGCGCCCTCGATAGGAGAGCGAGACGAAGAAATGGTTGAAAAGGGGCCGTCGATGAGCACCGGATTCGTTTGGCATGAGAAGTACATGTGGCACGATACGGGCAGCGGCGCCCAGGGAGACGTGGAACCCGGCGAGCACTTCGAGAATCCCGAGACCAAACGTCGTTTCAAGAACCTGCTCGACCTGAGCGGGCTGAGCGAGGACTTGGTCTGGCTCAAGCCGCGCATGGCGACGGAGGAGGAGGTGCTGCGCTTCCACACGTCGGACTATGTGCGTCGCATTCGCGAGCTGAGCGACGATCGGGGCGGGAACGCGGGTGACGGCACGGAGTTTGGCCCGGGCTCGTACGAGATTGCCAAGCTTGCGGCTGGCGGCGCAATGGTCGCGATCGACGCCGTGATGGACGGCACGGTCGACAACGCGTACGCGTTGGTGCGCCCGCCCGGTCACCATGCCGAGCGCCGACCAGGGTCGGGGCTTCTGCATCTTCGCCAATGTCGCGTTTGGGGCGTTGCACGCCCGCGCACAGTGGGGCGTGAGCCGCGTCGTCACGATCGATTGGGATGTGCACCACGGCAACGGCACGCAGCAGGCTTTCTACGAAGACCCCAACGTGCTGACGATCTCGCTGCACCAGAACGGGCTCTACCCGCCCGACTCCGGTCACATCGCCGATCGCGGCGCGGGCCCGGGCGACGGCACGAATATCAATATCCCGCTGCCGGCCGGATCGGGTCGTGGAGCCTACAAGGCGGCCTTCGAGCGGATCATCGGGCCGGCGGTTCGCAACTTCGGGCCGGACCTGATTCTTGTGCCGTCGGGCTTCGACGCCAGTGTGCTCGACCCGCTGGGGCGGATGATGCTGACGGCGGAGGCGTATCGCGGCCTGACCAAGACGCTGATGCAGATCGCGGACGATACGTGCGGAGGGCGCCTGGTCTTGTCGCATGAGGGCGGATACTCGAAGCGCTACGTGCCGTTCTGCGGGCTCGCGACGGTGGAGGCCCTGAGCGGAATCCGGACCGAGATCAGCGACACGCAATTCGCGAATTGGGAGAATCTACCCGGCCAGGATCTTGAGTCGCACCAAGAGGCGGTAATCGACGAGATCGCGGCGCTTGTGAACTAGCCTGGGTCCGAGCGGAAAGAGGCGAGCGATGGCGATCGACTACGAGAAGCGCGATGGCGTGGCCTACATCACGCTGAACCAACCCGAGAAGGCGAACCTGCTGGACAAGGAGACGTCGGAGCAGATCTCCGAGGCCTGGATCGACATGTGGGAGGACCGCGAGATTCGCTGCGCAATCCTGACCGGCGCGGGCGACCGCCATTTCTGCGCAGGTCACGACCTGACGCCCAACCCTGAGCTGACGGCGGAGGAGCGCGAGTATCTGCGCGCGCAGCGGATCTACTGGCCGCTGGCGGGCACGGTGAACGGCGCCAAGACGGGCGTCGATGGGCGCATGGGCGACCACTATCCGCGCGTCTGGAAGCCGGTGATCGGGGCGGTGAACGGCTGGGCGGCGGGAGCGGGGCTCTATCTGCTGCTGGCGTCGACGGATATCCGCATCGCCAGCGCGGAGAACGCACGCTTCAAGTTCGCGCTGCTGAGCCAGGGGTGGTTGGGCAACGGGCCGGGCGCGACGCTGCTGATGAAGCAGCTGCGCTACGCCGACGCGATGCGGATCCTGCTGACCGACGAACCGTTCGAGGCCGACGAGGCCATGCGGATCGGGCTGGTCAACGAAGTCGTCCCGCACGCGGAGCTGCTTGACCGGGCAGAGGCACTAGCGCGCCACATCGTGACGCTGCCGCCCGTCGCCGTGCGGATGATGAAGGAGTTCGTCGTTCGCTTCTCGGAGATGCCGACGGATCAGGCCTGGCAGGTCCAGAACTTGATCAACACGCTGCTGATCCAGACGACGCAGGACGGCGAAGAGGGCGCCAAGGCGTTCAATAAGAAGCGCCTGCCCGAGTTCACCGGCGCCCTGCGTCGACGCGGCGATCCGTTCCTGGAGCCGACTCCCGCCGACCAGAAGCGACTCGACGCCGCCTATCGCTCGGGTCACTACTAGGCCGAGCCACTCACGGGCTTGGTAGCTCAGTCGCCGAAGGCCCCGGCGTCGCGCAGGTCCCGCAGCCTCTGCGCGTCGAGGGCGAGCACGTCGGCCAAGACGGCGTCCGTGTCCTTCCCCAGATCGCACGCGGGGCTGTGGCGCAGCGGCAGCGTCGTGTGCCAGGGCAGCCCAGGCAGGCGCACGCCATCGACGGGCGCCTGCCAGAAGTCGCGCGCGCTGAGGTGCTCGTCGTCGAGCAGGTCGGTCGCTCCCGCGACGGCGTCCGCGGCCAGGCCGGCAGCTTGCAAGACCAGCGCGGACGCGTCGGGCGGGCGCTCTGACGCCCAGGCGGAGATCGACGCATCGATCTCCGCCGCTCGCTCGCGACGCTCTTCGATGCCGAGCGCAGCCATTCCGTCCAGGGCGGGGACGATCTCCGTCAGCGCGAGCCACTCGGCCTCGTCGCGCACGACGAGGCTGATCCAGGCGTCGTCCCCATCTGCTGGGTAGATCCCGTGCGGCGCGTGCTGGGCCGAGGCGTTGCCGCGCGCCTTGACCGGCCTTGCAAGCGATGGGCCGAGCTGGGCGTCGATCAGAGGTTCGGCCATCGTCCAAAGCATGGCCTCGACCATGGAGAAGTCCACGCGCTGGACGCGGCCCGTCGTCTGGCGGTCGAAGACCGCCGCGGCGGAGATGAGCGCCAGCATGAGACCGCACATCGGGTCGAGCCAGGCCATGCCGACGTGAGGCGGCCAGCCTGGGTGCCCGTTGAGCGCGGCGAAGCCGGTGTAGCACTGCAGCAGGGTGCCGTAGGCGACGCGGTCGGCCTCCGGGCCCGTGCGGCCGACGCCTGAAGCGCTGACCAGGATCAGGTTCGGGTTCGCCTCTCGCAAAGCTTCCTCGCCGATCCCGAGTCGCTCCATGACGCCGGTGGCGAAGTTCTCCACGACGATGTCGCTCTTGGCGGCGAGGTCGAGCGCGATGCGGACGGCTTCGGGCTGTTTGAGGTCGAGCGCGATCGTGCGCTTGGTCTGGCCCAGCACGGAGTGCAACTCCGAGGCACGACCCGGGTCGGGCCGATCGGGCGCTTCGACCTTGATCACGTCGGCGCCCATGGCGGCCAGGTAGCGCGTGCAGGTGGGCCCGGCGATGACCCAGGAGAAGTCGAGCACGCGCAGGCCGTCGAGGGGGAGTGGAGCGGGTGGGAGCTTGGCCGGCTCTCCGCCCCGCGCGGTCAAGCCGAATGGCAGGCGGGGCAGTTGCAGGTCGACTCCGTCCAGCGTGGCGGACTGGAAGAAGCCACGCTCGGAGAGCTGGTTGGAGTGGAGGTGCTCGGCGGGGGTGCGTAGAGGAAAGCTGGGCACATGGGCGGCCTGCGCCATCTCTGCGACCGACTCCTTACCGCGTGAGCGACTCCAGTCGGAGAGCAGGACGTGGAGCTCGTCCCAGTTGTCGACGCGGCTCTTGCGATCGACGAAGCGCGGATCCTGCGCCCAGTCGGGCTGGTCCATGACGTCGAGCCAGGCGGCCCACTGGTGGCGCTCGCGCGGCGAGATCGCGACGTGCCCATCGCTGCTGGGCAGGATCGTGACCGTTGCGCCCCCGCCATCGGCGACGCGGCGACGTGGGGTGTCGCCGCGGCCGCAGGCGGCCTGGGCGAGTTCGCGCACGACCATGCAGGCCAGTGCCTCCTGAATCGAGACGTCGATCACGTCCGGGGTGCCGGAACGCTGTTGCTGGAGCAGGCTGTGCATCGCTGCGCAGGCTGCCGTGATTCCGGCGATGAAGCTCGACTGTTGTCCCACGGCGCGGAGGGGTGCCTCCGAGGCTGGGTCGTCGACCTGGCCGCCCAACAAGCGTGCGATCCCGCTGGCCGCCGTCGAGGTCAGATCCGTTGCCGAGTCGTTGCGGCGGGGCCCGGTCAGGCCGAAGGGCGTGATGTAGGCGAGCGTGGTCTCCAGCGGTTGGAGTGCGTCGGGGTTGAGCTGGAGAGCGTCGAGCCGGGGCGGGTTGATTTCGATGAACGCGAGGTCGGCGTCCTCGAACGCGCGGCGGAGCGCAGCGCTGCCAGCGTCGAGAGTGGGACCCGGGGTGGTCTTGTTGAGGTTGAGCGCGCGGGCGAGGGAAATGTCGAGGGGCGGATCGATCGGCGTCACGCTCGCGCCGAGACCGGCCCATAGGCGCCCGGCGACGGCGGCGGCGAGGCCGGGACCGACCTGCAAAACCTGGACTCCGCTCAGCACTCGGGGTTCTCCTCTGACGGTTACTCCCGCACGCTATCCTGCTGCGGCGTCGAAGAGGAGTAGCCGTCATGGTCGAAGTCCGTCCCGCCACGCCCGAAGAGTTGCCGGAGATGGCGCGACAGGCGTCGCAACAGCTCGGCCTGCCTGAGGAGATGTTCGGAGGGATGAATCCCGCCTGGACGCTCTGCGCGTTCGAGGACGGCGAGCTGGCGACGACCTACGCCGCCTGGCCGCTGCAGATCCGCTTCAACGGCCCGCCGACGCCGATCGCCGGCGTGACCCAGGTATCGACGCACCCCAAGTTCCGGCGGCGCGGCTTTCTGCGCGCGATCACGCGTAAGCACTTCGAAACGCTTCATGAGGACGGCGGCACCGCCCTCGCCGGGCTGCACCCGGCCTGGATGGCGATCTACCAGCGCTACGGCTACGGCACGGTCAACATCCGCCACTCCTACGAGGTGGAGCCGCGCAACGTGCAGTTCGCGCACCCGCTGGAGACACCGGGTGAGCTGCGCGAGATCGAATTGGAAGATGAGTTCGGGCTGCTGGTCGATGTGTACCGCCGCTTCCGCGACGACCGCAACGGGCTGGTGCATCGCGGCAAGGCGATGTGGGACGCGGGCCCGCTC
>CAUYZA010000088.1:0-10109 GCA_963577225.1 Dehalococcoidia bacterium
CTGGGCGGAGGTGGCGAAGGAGTTCCAGCCGATCGGCGAGCGGCTCGGCTTCCAGAACATGCGCTTCTTCACTTCCTTCGGCAACCCGACAGTGGGACCGAACCTGGTCACCTGGGCCGCCGAGCTTGAGAACGTCGCCGTCGTGGGCGCCGCGATCGACGCGTTGCCGGCGGACTCCGAAGTGCAAGCCTGGCTGGCCGGGGCGAGCGGGGCGGCGACGCAGGTGGGGACGCAAATCGCCGCCGAGGTCGTCTACTAGGGGGCGATCCCGCGCGCCGGCGGGGGGGGGGCATTCCCGATCTCCGCAGCGGAACGATCCGACCCGGAATCCGGTGTCGTTCTTGGCGTCCCGCGCCGCTAGCATGCCTGCGAACGGAGATGACGTATGACGACAACGGCCAACGACCCCGCCATGATCCAGGATTACATCGACCGCGGGATTAAGCACCTCTGGCTGCAGACGCAGCAGATCAACGATCTGCGCAAAGACGACGGCATGATCGTGATCGAAGAGGGCGAGGGGATTTACCTCACCGACGCCAACGGTCAGAAGTACATCGACGCGATGTCCGGGCTCTGGGTCGTTGCTGTGGGGCACGGGCGGACCGAGCTGGCCGACGTGGCGCGCGAGCAGATGGCCAAGCTGGGCTACGCCAACACGTTTGCCTACGCCAACAAGCCGGCGGTGGACCTGGCCAGTAAAATTGCCTCCGTTGCGCCGCCGTCGATCAACAAGGCGCTGTTCGTGAACTCCGGTGCCGAGGCCGTCGAGACGGCGATCCGGATGGCGAAGCAGTACCACTACAACAACGGCGACCGGGGCAAGTACAAGGTCATCTCGCGGGTGGGGTCGTACCACGGCGTGACGATGGGGGCCCTTTCGGTCAACGGCTCCAACTTCGTCAACCGGGCTCCGTTCGAACCGCTCTACCCCGGCAACGTGGCCGTGCCCAACGTCCTCTGCGTGCGCTGCCCCTACGAGAAGACGTTCCCCGAGTGCGACGTCTTCTGCGCCCGCACGATCGAGGACACGATCCAGTTCCACAAGCCCGAGACGATCGCCGCCTTCATCGGCGAGCCGATCTCGACGGCGAACGGCAACTGGGTGCCGGACAAGAAGTACTGGAAGGTGATCCGCGAGCTGTGCGATAAGTACAACATCATCCTGATCGCCGATGAGGTGATCAACGGCTTCGGGCGCACGGGCAAGTGGTTCGCGTCTGAACATCTGGACTTCGAGCCGGACGTGATGACGGTGGCGAAGCAGATCTCGTCGGGCTACGCCCCGATCGCGGCAGCGCTGGCGTCGGACAAGCTGGCAGCAGCGTTCGAGGGCGACCACGACAAGGCGCTGGTGGGTGGCAGCACGTTCGGCACGCACCCGGTGTCGTGCGCGGTGGCGCTGGCCAACATCGAGATCATCGAGCGCGAGAACCTGGTCGGCAACGCGGAGAAGGTGGGCATCTACCTGGCGTCGCAACTCGAGGAGCTGCAGTCGCGGCACCCGACGGTGGCCGACACGCGTGGCATCGGCCTGATGCACGTGGTGGAGTTGAAGCGCAACCCGGAGACGGGCGAGGACTTCACGGACGAGGACGCCGTGGGCGAGCGGATGCCCAAGCTGCTGCGCGAAGAGGGCATCTTGGCGCGGGCCGGTGCGTCGATTGCGGTGGCGCCGCCGTTGATCATCAACGGCGAAGAGGTGGACGAGTTGGTGGACTCGCTGGACCGCGCGATCGGGCGTCTGGAGTCGGAGTTGAGTCTGGCTTAGGGGGTTATCGCGCAACAACCAATTCCCCGATTGCTGCCTACCTGGCCAGTTGTCGCGGTGGGCCTAGCGGAATCCCCAATTCTCGAACGCTGCGACGTCGAGCCGCCAGACCTCATCCGCAGCCTCGCGGAGTTCCGACGCCAGCCCGTCGCTGGCGATGACGACCACCGTCACCCCGTGCCGGCGCACCTCGTCGACCGCCGGAACCATGTCTGCATTGCCGGTCAAGAGCAACGCGAATGACAGGTGCCCCGCCTGGGCGTCGGCCAGCATCTCGACTGCCATCAAGACATCAACTCCCTTCTGCTCAAGGCGCTGTTGCCCCTTACCCCGCCTCCCCATTCGAACATTTCCGGTGCGGACGGTGCAGTGGGGGACGGCTTCGATGGCGTTCAGATACGTTTCCATCAAGAGCCGGTTTTCGTTGTCTGCGATCTCCCCGACGCTTGCCTCGTCATCGTAGTAATTGAGCCTGTGAAGCAGTCCCCCCGAAGACGGATGGTTGCGAGTCCCGGAGAAGCACCCCATACAGACTTTCCACGGATCGGGCCTAGGCACTCCAGCGTCCGCAGCACGTTCCCGCAAGTAGCGACCATCCACGTATGCGTAGACTTGGTCACCCATGCCCCAATTCTAGCTCGGAATCCTCCCTCGAGTTTCGTTGAATCGGCGCGTGTTGATCCCGCCCGGACGTGGACTCGTGTGCACCTGATCATGAGTAGTGTCCGTAGGATCGAACGGCCGAAGGGATGGCGACGCGATGTCGAAACTCACAAGGCGGACGGAAGGCGATCCTCCTGATCATGGGGAGGTTTGGGTGTCGCTGACGAGTGTCGAGCTACGGCTACCTTCGGTCGACGTAGGGGACGTTCTGGGGTCGACGGTCCGCGTCCTAGTCTCCGGGCAAAGTGTCGAGGGGACCGTCACCCAACTCGACCCAAACAGCGACCGTGCGCTCATAGTGTGGTGAGGCCCGGACCAGATTCCGTTCGGTCCGACTATGAGCCCGCGTTCGGCCCTACAAGAACCGCTGGAGGGGGAGCTCGCGGTGGCGGGTGCCGGTCTGGTCGAAGACGGCGTTGGCGATGGCGGGGGCGATGGGGACGATGGCGGGTTCGCCGGCGCCGGTGGACTCGACGTTGGGGTCGCCGACGATGGAGACTTCGATGCGGGGGCTGTTGTTGCTGCGGGGGACGCGGTAGCGGGCGAAGTTGCCGTTGAGCAAGCGGCCGGCCTCGAAGTCGGCGCCTTCGTAGAGCGCGGTGCCGAGGCCCATCACGATCGAGCCTTCGACCTGGCTGCGCGCGCCGTCCGGGTTGACGGTGAGTCCGCAGTCGAGTGAGGCGCTGACGCGCCGGACGGTTATTTCCTTGCCCTGTACGTCGAGTTCGACGGCGGTCGCGGCGTAGCTGCCGACGTCGAGACCGAGCGCGATGCCGACGCCGCGTTCGGGGTTGCGGGAGGGTTGCGTTGCGGCCTCCCAGCCGAAGTCGGCGGCGGCGGTCTCCAGCACGCGGCGGAAGCGGGGGTGGCTGAGGTTGCGCAGTCGCAGTTCCATCGGGTCGACGCCGACCTGGGCCGCGATCTCGTCCATGTGGACTTCGCGCGCGAAGTGGTTGAGTGCCCCGCCCAGCGAGCGGTAGGAGCCGGGCGGCAGCGGGCTGGCTCCGCCCGCCACGACGCAGCGCACGTGGTCGACATCGTAGGGGGTGGGCGAGCCGCGCTGGCCGATCATGGGGCGCTCGGCGGTGGTGTGGGCGGCGTAGAAGTCCCAGGCCTGGAGGATTCCGTCGTTGTCGAAGCCGCTTCGGATCGTGATCAGGGCGGCGGGGCGGAAGCTGGCCCAGGTCATCTCTTCTTCCCGTGTGTGGGCGACGCGCACCGGTCGACGCATGATGCGCGCCAACCGCGCCGCCTCGTGGGCGGGGTGGTAGACGCTCTTGCCGCCGAAGCCGCCGCCGATCTCGGGCGCGATGACGCGTATGCGTGACTCGTCGATCTCGAAGCGCTGCGCCAGTTCGGCGCGGATGCCGAAGGGGCGTTGCGTGCCGGCCCAGACGGTCAGCTCGTCGCTCGACTCGTCGTCGCCCGACCACTCGGCGACGGCGGCGCGCGGTTCCATCGGCGCGTTGGAGACGTAGGGGGCGAAGTAGGTGGACTCGATGGTGTGGGTCGCGGCGGCGAGGGCGGACTCGACGTCGCCTTCTTCTTGTGTCGTGACGGGGTCCTGGGCCGACTCGGCCAGCAGGGTGGGCAGATCCCAGCGGCCCACATGGTCGGTTTGCTCGTCCCAATCAGCCTGGACCAGGGTCGCGGCGAGGTCGGCCTGCTCGTCGGTTTCGGCCAGCACAGCGACGATCGATCCGTCGCGCACGACGTCGACGACGCCGGGGAGCTGGGCCGCGACCGTCCAGTCGGCGTCGCGCAGGCGCGCGCCGTACGTCGGCGGGCGCAGCACCGTCGCGAAGAGCATGCCCGGCCGCCGAATGTCTTGGGAGTAGAGCGATGCGCCGGTCACCCGCGCGATCGCGTCGACGCGAGCGGTCTCGCTGCCCATGACGGTGAAGTCGGACTCGGCGGTCAGCTCCACGTCATCGTCGATCTCGACGAGGTGATGTGCGTCGCCGATCAGCTCGGCGTAGGAGAGGCCGTGCGCGGCGCCGGACTTCGACTCGACGCGGCCGTCGCGGCAGAGAAGGTCGGAGGCGGGCAGGTCGAGTCGGGACGAGGCGAGGTCGAGCAGGGCGTGGCGGGCGCTAGCCGCGGCCTTGCGCAACTGGAGGCCGGTGCGCAGCGTCGACTGGCTGCCGAAGGTGCCCATGTCCCAGGGCGTGCGGCCGGTGTCGCCGAGCACGACGTCGACGGCGTCGAGCGGCAGCCGCAGTTCGTCGGCGGCCTCGACGGCGAGGCCCCAGCGGATGCCCTGGCCGTACTCCACCTTGCCGGCGAAGGCAGTGGCCTGGCCGTCGGGGTGGACGACGAGCCAGGGGTGCGGTCCGTAGTCGGGCGTGACGTTGCCGTAGGCACCGCGGGCGTAGCCGCTGCGCGGGGCCGGGAAGCCGAGCGCGCCGCCGCCCTGCACCCAGAGTCCGGGGGGCTGGGTGTCGAGCAGTGCGGCGTCGACGGGGTCCGGTGCGTCGGTTGTTGGGGGGGTCATGGCGCGCCGTTCCGTTCGGCGGCGAGCGCGACGGCGTCCTCGATGCGCTGGTAGGTCCCGCAGCGACACATGTTCTCGGACAGCGCCTCGCGGATCTGGGCGCGGGAGGGGGAGGGGTCGCGTTCGAGCAGCGCGACTGACGTCATAATGAAGCCCGGGATGCAGTATCCACACTGCATCGCGTTGCAGTCGACGAAGGCCTCCTGCACGGGATGCAAGACGTTCTCTGTACGTAATCCTTCGATAGTGCGCAGATCACCGCCGGCGACGGCATCGGTGGTTGTCATGCAGGCGCGCAGGACCTGTCCGTCGACGAGGACGGTGCAGGCGCCACACAGCCCTTCGCCGCAGCCGTACTTGGAGCCCGTGAGGCCGAGGTCGAAGCGGAGGTAGCTAAGCAGGTTGCGGCGGACGTCTTCAAGCTCGTGGGCCGAGCCGTTTACACGGATTTGCATTGTCGCCTCTCGCTGGTGCCGCCCGATGGTAATCGGTCGCTGTGGCAGGCGCGAAGGGGCGTTGGTTGGTGGGATCTGGTCATAGGGAACGGGATATGATCAATTCCTGTATGCGCAGTTTTGAGGATTTGCGGCCTGTCAGCTGCGGCCTAATTTCAATCCACGGTGTGGTGGTTTTCCCCCTATTTTAGGTCAACCCGCCAACAGTCCAAACCCGCCAATTTGGGATGACGCGACACCAGATGTGAGAAACCCCCGCTCCCCCGCGGGGGTTTTTCTTTTTAAGTCTGCCGCGGGATCGAGTTGGCCTGCGTCGATTGTGCGCTTCGCGTCAGTCGCCGTGGATCGCGATGTGACTGGTTGCGGAGAGCATGGCTCTGCGAGGTGGGGAGATCGGAAGTCGCTGCTAGACGAGGGCTTCGATCAGGTGCGGACCAGCTTCGGCGACGGCGTTGGCGAGCGCGCTGTTGAGCTCGTCGGCGGTGGTGGCCTGACTGGCGGGGACGCCGAAGCCTTTGGCGATGGTGACCCAGTCGAGGCGCGGGCCACTGAGCGCGGTCAGGGCGCGGGCCGCGGGGCCGGGCTCATCGACGCCCGCCCGTCCGAGCTCCGCCTGCAAGATGCGATAGGCGTCGTTGGCCGCGATCACGACGGTCACGTCGAGCGCTTCACGCGCCATCGTCCAGAGCGATTGGACGGTGTACATGCCGCTGCCATCGGCCTCGAAGCAGAGCACGGGCTGGTCGGGCGCCGCGATCGCCGCCCCGACCGCCGTCGGAAGGCCCTGTCCGATCGCGCCGCCGGTCAGCCCCAGCGTCGTGTGGGGGTTGGCGGCGGCGCTAAGCGCTTCGAAAGCTGCCGCCGAGGTCGCGGCTTCGCTGACGACGATGGCGTTCTCGGGAATCGCGGCGGCCAGCGCCTGGCCCAGCGAGCTCACTTTCAATTCGCCGCTGGCGGGCTCGAGTGCAGTCCGCTCGTCGAGCGCGATGTCGGACGGTGCGCCGAGTGCATCGGCCAGCGTTTCGAGCGCCGCGACGCAGTCGTGCTGGGGCTCGCAGAGCGTGACGACGGCAGCCGACTCGGGGGTGAGGCGGCTGGGGGTGTCGGGGTAGCCGAAGAAGGCGACCGGGTCGAGCGCGCCGGCCAGGATCAGGGTGTCGATGCCTTCCAGCGCTTCGAGCGCCGGCTCGGGGAAGTAGGGCAGGCGGGGGAAGTCGGGCAGGTGACGACCCGCGTCCCGGGTGGCGCCGAAGGTCTCGATGAAGACGCGGCAGCGGTCGCCGGACGCGGCGGTCACACGTTGGGCGGCGCGCAGGGCTGGGGCGCGCAGGGCCGGTCCGCCGAGCATGATCGCGACGGAGGTCGAGTCGCGCAGGGCGCTGGCGGCGGCGTCGATGGCGGCGGCCGGGACTGTTGCCGGTGCCGCTGGTGTTGGCGCGGGGGCCGGGCCGCTGGAGTCGGACCACTGCGCATCCTGCGGCACGATCAGCGTCGCGACCTGGCCCGGAGGCGCGAGGGCCGCCGCCACGGCGGCGGCGCCGTCGGCGGGGAGGCTGTCGGCGTCCTTGGCGGAATGGACCCAGTTGGACATCGGCGAGGCGAGGCCGACGATGTCGGAGGCGAGGGGGGCGTCGGCGGCGAGGTGCCAGCTGGCGTGGTCGCCGACTAGGTTGATGATGGGGCTGCGAGCGCGCCGGGCGTTGTGCAGGTTGGCGAGGCCGTTGGCGAAGCCGGGGCCGAGGTGGACCAGGGTCAGGGCGGGCCGGCCGGTGATGCGGCCGTAGCCGTCGGCGGCGCCGGTGCAGACGCCCTCGAAGAGCGAGAGCACGGGGCGGATCTCGCTGACTTCGTCGAGGGCGGCGACTAGCTGGATCTCTGTGGTGCCGGGGTTGGCGAAACAGGTGTCGACGCCGGCTTGGGCGAAGGTGCGGAGGAGGGCTTCTGCGCCATTCATGAGAGGTGTCCTCGTTTCCACCAGCAGTCTCGCAGAGGTCACCTCAGCGCGCCAAGTGCAGGTACTCTTTGATGACGAGCGTAGTCATGAAGGAATTGATCCCGTGTCGAAGGGACGTTGTGATCGCCGTGGCAGGGTGGTCGATAGCACCTGTGATCGCGCTCGTAGAGGGACTGATAGACGAGCGATCCGCGACGGAAGTGGCGCTCACGGTACTTGGCGAAATGGCGTTGGCGACGGTACTCCTCGCCGCAGCTCGTCAGGTTTTCAATCCGCAGCCCCGGGCCTTGCCCGATGGCGACCTCGTGGAACAACTGAGTCAGTGGCTCTACCGACAGGGATATGGCGTCAAGACAGAATCAGGCGTGATCGGGCGCCCGAACGCCATCTCTGTGACGGACAGTGGTGGTGGCGTCCTGTGGGTGAGCAAGTTACCCGCGCATCCGGTGATCACCGTTGCAGGCTCGCGGCAGACGACGAATGACGAACAGAACGTCTTCACCGCGATGGACCCAGCGAGGCAAGCGGCGATGCTCTCTGAGATGCGGACCGACCTGGTGAAGATGGGGTTCTGGTGGGTTCCGAACGACACGGTCGGCTGTTTCGGGCTGACATTCTTTCTCAACTTGCCTGTCAATCGCGACTTGACTGAGGCGACGCTCCTTAGCGCGGTCGAGCGAGTACGAGGTGCGGGGTTCGTCGTCGGAGAGATCGTCCTGCGGGAGACAGAGCAGGCGATGTTGTCTGAGTGGGCGACCCCAGCAGCGCCGACGGAACCTGGAGGCCCGGTTTCGCCTTCGGATCTGCGCGTCCAGCCGTAGCGATGTCGACCTTCGGCCGGACCGGGCGACGGGAGCAGTGCCGGAAGCGCTGTACGTGAACATGGCGGCCCGACGGACGGCCCCCGTCCCTGAGGGAGAAGAGCAACCTAGGGGGGCTCCCCAAGCTCCAGCAGAAGGCTCCGCCCTCTGCACTCCGGAGGGGGCGGCTTCACTACTCGAACATGATGACGCCGCGGCCGTCCTCGCCGCGGCCGAGGGCGTCGAAGCTTTCGTTGATCTCGTCGAGCTTGTAGCGGCGCTCGATGAGAGAGTCGATTTCGATGCGGCCGTCGAGGTAGAGGCCGACGAGGGTCTTGAACATCTCGTGCGGGCTGCCGGAGCCGTAGTAGGAGCCGACCAGGGTCTTCTGGTTGCGGACCATGTCGACGAGGTCGATGGGGGCGCGGTCCTCGAGCGGGGCGAGGCCGATGACGACGGCACGGCCGTTCTTGCGCAGTGCCTCGACAGCCTGACGTGAGGTTTCGGCGCTGCCGAAGGTGTCGAAGGCGAAGTCGACACCGCCGCCGCTGATCTCGCGGATAGCGGCGACGGGGTCGGTCTGGTTGGCGTTGACGAGGTCGGTGGCGCCGAACTTCTTGCTGAACTCGAGTTTGTGGTCTTGGACATCAACGACGATGATCTGGGCCGCGTTGAGCAGTCGCGCAGCTTGGACGGTGTTGAGACCGACGCCGCCGCAGCCGATCACGGCGACGCTGGAGCCGGGCCCGAGGCCGGGCTGCTGGAAGGCGCCGCCGGCGCCGGTGGTGACGCAGCAGCCGATCAGGGCGGCGACATCCATGGGCAGCGCGTCGGGCACGGGGAAGCAGGCCTGGGCTGGGGCGACCAGCTTTTCGGCGAAGACGCCCAGCTTGGCCATCTGGAAGACCTCGTTGCCGTCGGCGTCGTGCAGGCGGACGGTGCCGTCGTACTGGCGCGCGCCGGTCTGGCCGTTGGTGTCGCAGAGTTGGGGGTGGCCGCTGCGGCACTGGCGGCAGTGACCGCAGTTGCTGATGAAAGAGAGGATGCAGCGGTCGCCGATCTCGACGGAGGTGACGCCGTCGCCGATAGCCTCGACGGTGCCCGCGCCCTCGTGTCCCAGCACGGCGGGCAGGGGCAGGGCGGCGGTGCCGTGGATGACGTGGTAGTCGCTGGCGCAGACGCCGGCCGCGCCCATGCGCACGAGCACCTCGCCCGACTTCGGGCCGCTCTGCTCCAGCTCCGTGACCTGGAGCGGCGAGTTGGCCTGGTAGAGAACAGCAGCTCTGGTCATTCTTTGTTGTTCCTTGTCGACTGGGAGTTCGGCTGGGTGCCTGGTAGGTCCCGCGCTCCGGGCCGACGGGATCTTGGGTTGGGTTGGTTGTCGAAGCATGGTAGCCATGCGAGAGGGTCGGGGGCGGCCGGGTCGGGGGCACGTAAGATGCGCGCAGACGATCGGGTGATGACGACTGATGGCTCGACCGGTGCTGCTTGGCTACGACTTGGGCGACGAGGATTTGGCCGGGCTCGGCGCGGTCGCAGACGCGGGCGGCGAGCTGGACGGTGACTTGGGTGCCGGCTTTCTCGGCGTCGCGACGGGCGACAGGGTCAGACCTCGCCCAGGAACTGCCGCCAGCCCACCTTCCACTCGTCGTCGACGCGATGCACGGCCCACCGACCTTGGATGCGTTGTGGGAATGGGTGGTGTGCCCATCCTGCGCAGTTCAGGTGGTGACGGCGTCGACGACGTGATGGGGGTTAGTCGAGGGTGGCGAAGAAGTTGGTGAGGACTTGAGCGCCTTGTTCGGGGTCTTGGCACATCCACCAGTGGCCCCGGTCTTGCAGGACGGCGATCTGGGCGCCAGCCTTCTCGGCACTGCGACGGGCCATAGCTTCGCCGCCGGTGAAGGCGTCGCCGGTGGGGATGATGACGAGACCGGGCTTGGCTTTGGCTTTGCCGAGGCCTTGGCCCAGT
>CAUYZA010000089.1:0-10077 GCA_963577225.1 Dehalococcoidia bacterium
GCGGCGCTCGCCGCCGGGTCGTGCGCGGGGGTCGAATCGGCGGCGCTCGCCGCCGGGTCGTGCGCGGGGGTCGAATCGCTCGCGGCCGGGTCGTGCGCGGGGGTCGAATCGGCGGCGCTCGCCGCCGGGTCGTGCGCGGGGGTCGCGCTCGCCGCCGGGTCGTGCACGGGGGTCGCGCTCGCCGCCGGGTCGTGCACGGGGGTCGCGCTCGCGGCCGGGTCGTGCACGGGGGTCGCGCTCGCGGCCGGGTCGTGCACGGGGGTCGAGCTCGCGGCCGGGTCGTGTCCCTGAGCGGGGCGCATGTCCCCACCTTGTTGGCTAGCCAGCACGCCGCCGCCGTTCTCGTCAGCGATCACGGAGAAGCTCGCCGCGGAGAATGCGATGATGACGGCTAGGATCACCAACTTGCTGGGGGATGTCCTCATGTTTGACTCCGTTGAGCGCTCATCGGATGAGCGCTCAACTGATGCGGCGGCCAGACCTATAGGAAGCCACTAGAAACCCCGGGGCGGCGCCGGTTCAGTTTCATGGCTTCCGCTGCTGGCGTAGTATTCGCCCAAATAAGTATTTGCACAAGCTGCCGTCAACGCGGCTCGTGATTGGAGATCCCTATTCCGCGACATCGCCGCTGCGCCGCCGGTCGCCATCGGCGATTTGGATCAAGATTAATATTAAGAAGGTCGTCCGTGGCGGGCCTCGCTGCGGGTCTACTCCTTCTCCTCGTCGTTACGGCTTGCGCGGGTACCTCGGGCCCCGAGCCCGCGGTCACCGAGCCCGCCAGCCCTGAGCCACACCTCACAGCTGACCCGCCTGGCGAGAATGCGGCCTCCACACCTCCGGCCGTTGATGACTCCACTGAACCTGCCAGGGACGATTCCGCCCCAGCCGCCTCTGTCGCGGCGGACTCCAGCCAGGGGGCCCCTCTCGAGCCCCAGAGTTATCTGCTCTTCAACGAGCGCCTACTCGAGGGGTTAGCCAGCGACGCAATTGATCTCGCGAGCCCGGATGTCGTTTTCCGACACGTGTTCTCCCGCCTGCCCCCGGAAGTCGATGTCTTGCCGTCCGAAAATTATTATTACTTCATCCTCCGGAACGGGGGCCGCCAAATTTGGGGCAACATCCGCCTGGCTGCCGGTCAGCGCGAGTTGGGCTCGCTCTCCTTCGGCTATTTCGAATTCATCGAGTTCCCCACGACCGCGACCCAAAAGCTGTCTGGGTCCAAGTTCTTCGGCCCGGAGGACGGGGTCATGGTGGTGCAAGTCGACCGCTTCACGTACGACGTAACCGTCCTAGAAAAGAAAGTTCGGTTCCACCTCCGCCAGCTCGATCAAACACTCCCTGCCGGGCTGACTCTCGCGCCCGGGGAGCGATTCATCCAGCGCACCTTCGACGAATCCGGCTACCAATTTTATCTGTTGTTCAATGAGGACGCGAATCACTTCCTCTGGGTGCTCAACGAAGAAGACCCAGTCCCGGACATTCTCAAGCCTTATGGGGACAGCCTGTTGATCGGGCGGCGCAGCGGCTTCGCCTTCTGGTTAGACCCTGCGAATGGCGGCCGTAAGGTGCTTGCGGGCGTTCGCCAGCTAAATATCCGGCGCAACGACTATTTCGACGGGCCCTTCGACCAACTCGCGGACAACTACGCCGATGAGACGCAGGTGGCCGAGTACATGCAGCGGGCCTTTCCCTCTTTGCGAGGTCGCATCGACAAGTTCGGGTACTACACGGACACCGATCGCCCCCTCCGCGTCGCGCTTTCCACCTACTATACGTACGCGTCCACAGCGGAGATCATCGAGTTCGTCGACGGGCTGCAGGACGCCGCCGACCCGTACGCGCTGATCTCGCGCGGGGGCCGCGAGGTTTCAACCTCCTAGGGGCAGGTCAGTCCGCGGACAGCACAAGACGGACGCCGTTGGTGCCCTCCGGGCCCACTTCAATGATGCTGCCGCTGCGCTGCTTCTTCATCAGCGGGGCAACATACTTTGTCCCCAGTAAGACCGACCCGATCGGTAGTTCCATCGCCGCTACGAAGTCGGTGTAGGACAATTCGTCGATCGGCTCAGCGGCCGCTGGGGGCCGCTGAGCCGATGCCGCTGGGGTCAGACTCAGAGCATGCGACTGATACTACGACTCTGAAGTTGGAGATTGGACTTGGCCATGCTCGCTTGCATATCTGGATCAGCGAACACCTCGCGACTACCTGCCATAAGCGTGTCTACCGAGTCGGTGTAGGTGACATTTAGCCAAGCGCCGGTCATTGCCCCACCAGCAATCGAACGCATGAGCCGGATCCCATTCACACCGTGCTTCGACAGGATCGCGAAGTTGCGGTCAATGTCTGCAGCCTGATCTTCCGGGGTCTGGGCGTCACCAGTGAGTACTAGAGCCGTGTAGAATGAGCCATCTCCCGCACCGCGTTCCTGCTCAATCTGGAGCAGGCTCCGCTGTACAGGGTGCACGCCCGCCTCAGCGAATGCTTCGCGGACTCGGCTCTCCACGTTCATCGCGGTCACGCCACTCATTGCAGCATCGATTGAGTCCCACATGAACGAGATCGTCACGAGGCCCGCTTGATCACCGCCCATTATCGTCTGCGAAAGGGTCGCGCGCGTGGCGCCCTTGCTGAGGCCGAAGTTTCGGCCCCAGTCGTTCCAGGTCTCCGCCCACCGGCCGACATCGGCCATCCGACATTGCAACACGCTCATGTACGACATGAATCCCCCATTTAGATTATGGCCTGACGCCGACGGCCGAGCGTCCCGCCAGTTAACATCGCCCGAGCCCTGAGGTCAAGCGAACAGTCTGCAAAGACCGCTAGCCTGTGCGCCAAGTCATCTGGGCGGTCTAATCAGTCAAGGAGCCTCCTATCGCCATCCGCGGCGAGCCAGCCGTCGTTGGCCTGCATGACCTACCCACACAGAAGGACTACGCGGGTAGGTCGGCGCTCGGCCTGATGGCCTCGACCTCTTCGTCTCCGCCTGTCACGGTGCGATTGGTACCCGCTGCCAGAGGTAAGTCCGCGCCACGTCTCCACTGATCGCTCTTGTGGGTCGCTGTCGTCAACCTCGTCGGCCGGCCGCCAGAAACCGTCCATCCTTTGCTCGGGGCCTGCCCAGACAGCGTTCAGATGCGCAGGGCACAACCTTAAAATCCTGGCTCAGTCACCTCAATCCAGAACGGAACCCCCACGACGTTTTCGCCCCGATTGAACACACATTGGGATGTGTGTTCAATCGGGATAAATAATGGTCATCCTCCACGCGCCCGCTGAGTCACCACAACCGGCCAGAAGACCGCGCTCAGCGCCGACCGAACCACCACCACTGCCACCGCCTGCCCCGCCTCGACCGCGCCCATGACCTAGCGCACAGCGGAGAGCGAGCGCGATCACCACGAGAGCCCCCCTCAGCGTGGCGCATCGCCTGGGGCGTTTCACGGGCGACGGCCACCAAGCCTCAGCGCCTAGACCGCGCCCCGTGGACGCAGGTCCATCCAGGCTAGGCCCATCCTCAGAGTTCGACGGCGTTCAGAATCTGCTGGCAGGTCTCATCAGGCGTCCGCGCGTCTGTGTAGATGGCCTGCTTCGCGAGCCGCTGATTCGACGGATGCGTGAGGAAGTGGGCGTTCAGGTCGAGCCGGTCGGGATCCGGTGTGAACTGGCGCCGTTCGTGGAGGACGCGCAGCGCCTCGTCTTGGTCCCCCGAAGGCAGCAGCAACACGACGTTCGGATAGGGGGCGAGCGCCGCCGCGACCCGTGCGAAGTGGGCATCGTTCTCGTGCACCGAGTGGCCCGCGCCGAAGTCGATGACGCCCCCCGGCGGATCGGCCAGCAGCCGCTCGACCGCATGGCACTCGAACTCTTTCCAGTAGAAGTAGAGCGCCACCCAGCCTTCCTTGCGGCGCAGCTCGTCCGCGAGCTCGGGGTCATAGCCAATCTCCGCGTAGGTAGCCTGCCCGGACCTCGTCCATCGCAACATGCGGGACGTCAAGGCGCGCGGCGAGTAACTCGGCAATCGTGCTCTTGCCCACGCCCATTGGGCCGATCAAGACAACGTCACGCGGCATGCCGTTCTCGCCTCACGCCGACTGTAGCCGAAGCCTGCGGCGTCCGAGACCGCGCCGCCGACTAGACTGCGCCCCATGGACGCACCACCCATCCAGTACGCCCGCACCGAGGACGGGGTGAACATCGCCCACTCGCGATTCGGTCAGGGACCCTTGCTAATGGAGATGCCCAACCTGGGTCTCGCAGGGCCCACGCTCGCCGCCATTCCGAGCTACTCGGCGTACTACGAACAGCTCGCGCAGCACCGAACGATCGTCTCCTACGACGCGCGAGGCTTCGGGCGCTCTGCTGCGAGACAGTTCCGGCATTCCGAGGTCACGCACCTCAGCGAGCTCCGGGCGGTGGTCGAGACCGTCGGGGACGAACCGCTGACCTTGGTGGCGTCGCTCCACGCCGGAATCACTGCCATGCACTACGCCGCGCAGCACCCGGATCGCGTCGAGCGGCTCATCCTCTTTCAGTGCTTCCTGACTGATGCGACGTTCCACGCGGCAACGTCGATCACGGCGATGCGAGCCGTCCTGGAGCGCGATTTCCACACGTACGTGGCCTCGGTGCTCGGGAACTATCGTCTGCCGACGCCAGACGCCGCCGACACAATCGCGGATGTGTGGGAGCGTCACGCGGATGGCCGGAACTACCTCACCTGGACCGAATCGACGCGCGGCACCAGCGCGGAGGATGTGCTCGATCGCCTGCCCGAGGTCGTGGTGCTCCACCGCGAGGAGTCTCGCATACCGCCCATCGCCTTCTCGGAGGAACTCGCGGCACGCATCCCCGGCACTCAGCTCCAGGTCCTGACATCGGACGCACCGTTCCTCCCATGGGGGGACACGGAGGAGGCGGTGGCGGCCGTGGTTGGCACGCCAGTACACCACGCCCCGGCAGAGGCGATTCGCTCCATCCTCATTCACGGATGTGGAAGCCTCCACGGTCCTGACCGACCGCTTCGGCGATGCCGAGGCACGCGACCTGCTGCGCGAGCACGAACGCCTCACGAGAGACGTCCTAGCTCAACACGGCGGCACGGAGATCAAGACGATGGGCGACGGCTTCATGGCCTCGTTCACCTCGGCCTCGGGGGTGTTGGATGCCTCCATCGCGATGCAGCGAGCCCTCACCGATCACTTCGCCCCAACGAGACCCCCATCCGCATCCGGGTGGGAATCAATGCGGGCGAACCCATCGAAGAAAACGACGATCTCTACGGCACCGCCGTGATCCAAGCCGCGCGCGTGATGGGCCTCGCCGACGGCGGCCAGATCCTCGTCACCGACACCGTGCGTAACCTGGTCGCGGGCAAGGCCTATCCCTTCAGCGACCCACGGCACGCACGACTTGAAAGGCTTCGAGGAGCCGGCACAGCTGGTCGAGATGGCGTGGCGGGACTGATCGGCGCACCAACGTCAAAGGCCGAGCGGGAAGACGCGGCCCAAGGTCGCGGACGGGCGATGCTCACGGAATGGTATTCTCCGCAATCACGGCTGGCGGAGACGGATTGACGCCCACTCCATAAAGGAGGGACGAAAAGTGACGAAGCACTTCCCACGGACGGCCGAGGGGATCTCGCCGGAATGGCTCTCGGAGGCGCTCGGCCAGACCTTGACGAGTTTCATGCAGTTGGCGGAGCGAGTCCGTGACCGGGCCGAGCCAGGCCAGGTGCTCGTGTCGCCGGTCGTCCGGGACTTGTGCACGGGCAAGACGTTCCAGTTCGACGACCAGGGCGAGGCGACACTGAAGGGGTTCCCGGAGCCGGTGCGGCTGTTCGTGGTGGGGGAGGGAGCGTAGTGACGAACTCCGATTCTGAGCCGCCACTCGTCAGGCCGCCCGATGCGCTCATCGATCCAGAGGCTGCGCGCCAGCCGAACCTGTATGACCGGATCGGTGGTCGGCCCGTCGTCGAGGCGATCATCGATCGCTTGTACACGGCCATCGAAGCCGACCCCACCCTCCGCCCCCTGTTTCCCGACGATCTCGCGCCCGGTCGGCTGCATCAACAGTGGTTCTTCGAGGAGTGGCTCGGGGGCGAACTCCGGTACACCGCGCGGCGGGGAAGTCCGCGCCTGGGCCGGCGCCACCAACCATTCGCGATCACCCTCCAAGCGGCCACGCGCTGGCTCGGGCACATGCAGAAGGCCTTGGACGACGCGGGCGTCGAGACCGCCGACGTGCAGTCAATCATGCAGGGGTTGCAGCCGCTTGCCACCCATTTCGTCAGCGCCGAGGGCTCCGACTCAGGGTGAAACGCGCGGGCACCCTGAGTGGCTCAGCGAGATCCGCCCCATCCTGGTGCCCCTCGACTGCGCCCCATGGAAGCACCGCCCATCCAATACGCCCGCAGCGCCGACGGGGTGAACATCGCCTCGTGGGGTTGGCGACGGGCCTCCGCTCGTCTACATCCCGGCTTGGGCGACGCCCGCCCAACGGATATGGGACGTCACGCTCGCGCAAGAGCTATCCGTGGGACTCGCCAGAAAATACCGTCTCATCTACTTCGACCCGCGTGGTATAGGCATGTCCGACCAGGCCCCAGCGGATTTCTCGCTGGATGGGTTTGTCGCCGATATCGCGGCCATCTTCGACGCGGCAAACCTCGACTCAGCCTTCATTTTCGCTGATCGTGCCGACGATGCTGGGCCTCGCGGCGCAACGGCCCGTTGAGGCAACCCCCGGTTCGCCCGTGCTTCTCAGCGTGAGCGCACCGCTCACACCGTCTGAGCTCGACAAGGCCCGGCAGCATGGGCTTAGAAGTCGCGCCCTGCGCGGCTGTCTTCAACCGACCCTTGGGGCACTGTAAGCACCGCGGGAATCGCAGAACCCGCCGCGAGCCCGGTCGACGCATCACTCGGCCGCGAGAACCGGTGCAGTGCTCGAACGACTTCCCGGTACGCCTCCACCACGCCCGCCTCCTCGTACGGCAGGTCGTGCTCGACACAGAAGGCGCGCACAATCGGCCGCGCCGCCGGCAGACGGCTGCCGGGCATCGTCGGGAGGAGGTGGTGTTCGATCTGGTAGTTCAGACCGCCGTAGAGGAAGTTCACCAGCCGTCCACCGGGCACGGTGCGGGAGCTCATCACCTGCCGGGCGATATAGCTGGTCGGGAGCGCATCGCGGAACGTCGGCATGCCCTTGTGGTTGGGAGCGATCAGCGCACCGAGGTACAGACCGAAGATACCGTAATGCGCGGCCAGCAGCACTGCCCCGATTACGGGATCCGCGATCGCGAACAGCATGATCCCGTAGGCGGCGAAATGCAGCGTCGCAAGAAACGGCTCCACAGTGGGATAGCGGACGCGACGCGCCATCAAGAAGCGCACGCTTTCCACCTGCTTGTACAGCGCGCTGAGCGTATTGAGCGGGAGGAAAACCCACGCCTGGTAGCGCACAAGCAGCCCGCCGACGCCATGCCGCTCGGCTCGCTGAGCCTCCGAGAACGCCATCATCGAGATGTTCGCGTTGGGGTCGAGAACCTCGTGATTCGTCTGCCCGTGATGCCGGTTGTGCTGGTCCTGCCACCAACTCAGGCTGAAGCCAAGGAAGAGGCTGGAGGTCAGAAGAACGAAGCGGTCGTTCGCCCGCGGCGAGCGGAAAATCTCGCGATGGCCGCCATCGTGACCCAGGAACGCGAACTGCACCGAACCCAGGGTCAGCGGCAGAGCGAGCGCCACCTGCCACCAGCCAGGCGCGGTCAGCGCAAGAATCAGCGCCACCACCGCGATCAGCCCGATCCCGAGGATCGTCCGCCAGACGTAGTACACGGGGTCGGGCGCGAACAACCCCGCCTCGCGCACCTGCTGACGCAGGTCGCGATACAGGCGCCCGCCCTCGTCGAGGTGTGTCGCCGGAGTGGCCATGCTCATTCCCCTATACCGGTGCCGCGCGCGTAATCGAGCGCCTCGTCATCCGCGCGGTGATCGAGCGTGATCTCGATGTAGGTCTGCGTTCGCTCCAGAAACGCGGCGCCCGCGCCTGCCAAATAGAACTCCCAGGCCCGCATCGTTTCCCGATTCATACCCTCGTCGGCCAGCGCGTCCGCCTGATCGCGCAGGTTCGCGAGCCAGCCATAGCACGTCAGCGCGCAGTGACGGCCCAAATCACTCATCTGCACGACAGCCAGGTCCGTGCCTCGCAACGCCGCATCGATCGCGGCCAGCGACGGCAACTCCGCGCCCGGAAACATGTACTGCTGGGTCCAGCCCGTGCCACGTCGCTGCGACGCGAAGAGATCGTCCGGCACGGCCCCGAACTGCAGATAGGCCAGGCCGCCCGAGTCCAGCGGCCGTTCAATCGTGCGGAAAAACTCCGCCAAGTAGTCATGGCCAACGTGCTCCAACATGCCGAGACAGACGATCTTCTTGTACGTGCCTGAAACGTCCCGGTAATCGGACAGCGCGACCGAGACCAGCTCGTCCAGTCCCTCGGCGCGGACGCGTCGTTCGACGAAATCCACCTGGTCGCGCGACACGCTCACGCCCTCCACGCGGCAGCCCCGCTCTCGCGCGGCATAGGTCGCGAACGCGCCCCAGCCCGAGCCGATGTCGAGCACCGTGTCGGATGACTCCAGCCCCAACCGTCGGCAGACCACTGCGTGCTTCCGCCGTTGGGCGACATCCAGCGACTCGTCGTCCGCCGCGAAGATCCCCGCCGAATACGACAACGACGAATCCAAGAGCCGCGTGAAGAACGCCTCCTGATCGTCGTAGTGCGCGTGGATGTTGGCGCGACTCCCCGCGCGGCTGTTTTTACGCCGGGCGTGGACGCGTCTCCGCTCCAGCTGGCGGGCCGCCGCCACGAGACTAGAGTCGAACTGCACCCGACTTCGCGCGGCGGCGGCCCAGCGCATCAGCCCATCGAGATCGGGCGAATCCCACAAGCCTTCCACGTAGGTCTCGCCCAGGGCAATCTCGCCGCCCAGCAACAATCGAGTCAGCACGGAATCGTCGTGCAAGACCGCGGCGACCTCGGGTTGCCCCGTACCAAACGTGGTCTTCGATCCGTCGGCGAACGTGAGGCGCAGACTTCCCTGGTGAATCGCCTCCAGCTTGGTCGTCACGAAGCGCCGAGCCAGCGCAGCGGACCCCCGGCGCGCGACTTCACGCACCGTCATTGGCCGTTCTCGTCGGGCGCGGCATGCACGTCCAACTCCAGCTGTCCGGCAAGCCAGGTCCGCACAAACGAGCGCACCCGGCCGGACGGACTCGCCGACGCGAAGGTGTAGCTGAGACCTGCGCGCTCGAGTAGCGCCTCGCCGATCAGTCCGAAGCCCCAATCCCCGAACCGCATCATCGCCCCTGCACCTGTCGCCCCGTCAGCGGCCCCATGCGCCGGCCCTGCTTGGCTGCGACGTCCGTCACCAGCTCGCCCACCGCCGCCACATCTGGGATCGAGCCGTGGAGTAGTCGCACGGCCCCGCGCAAAAGCGCCTCCGGGTCCATTTCCAGCGCAACGCCCCAGGCAGGCATGCGTTGTCGCAGGTCGGGGGCGAACGAATCGCCCGGCATCCGGAAAGCCGCCAGCGCTTCCGCCGCGAATGGCAGCAGCGCCGGGTTCGCCTCAAGCTGTAGCGCCGTCATATCGCGACACCAGACCGCATGCAGCGTCTCGCGCGTCTTGATCCGACGAGCCATATAGGCCGCCTCCGGCGAGAAACCGCGGAGCATTTGCGCCACGCGCCCGTGCCAATAGTCGGTGATGAACTCTTGAACAATGCCATAGGTCGTCAAGTGGATGGGCGTGTCTCCGGGACGAAACTCGGCCGCCCGATCGCGCGCATCGGCGATCCGACGGTCCAGTTCGGCGTCGCTGCCCCCACAGCGGGCGAGCGACGTATCAAGTCACTGGGAGCGTCTCCCTGGGCGCGCAGATCGTCGAGCTCAACGGGATCAAGCGTTCGCCGGCTGGAGCACTCGGGCAGAACACCAACACGCCACAGATGCAAGTCTTCTTTGTCGAACGGGACGGCGAGCCCGACCCGAACTTCGCCAAGCGGGTCGATCTGGAGATCT
>CAUYZA010000090.1:0-10033 GCA_963577225.1 Dehalococcoidia bacterium
AGGTCTTCTACGACAGCGCCGCCGAACCCAGCATCTCGCTGCCGGCACTCGACTTCTTTAGCATGCCGCTGGGGCGGCCCGTCGATTACGCGTCGGTCCTGACGGCCGCCCAAGAGGGCCGGGGCTTCAACGCGTTTTTCCCGATGCCGATCCGCGGCAGCGCCCGCTTCGAACTGACCAACCTCTCCCAGCGCGTTGTTTCGTTTTACTACCAGACCGACTACACGATGGAGCCGGACCTGGACCCCGGCGACGGCTACCTGCACGTTTCCTGGCGACGCGAGAACCCCACAACGATGCTGGAGGACTTCACGATCGTCGATGGAATTGCGGGGCCAGGGCGCTTCCTCGGCTGTAGCATCGGCGTCCGGGTGCTCGATCAGGGCGACTGGTACGGCGAGGGTGAGGTCAAGGTCTTCCGTGATGGTGGCGACGCTTTCCCCACGATCTGTGGCACCGGTCTAGAGGATTACGTCGGTACGGCCTGGACGATGGGTGCGCACGCCGCGCCCTACGCCGGTTCACCGCTGGAGGTGCGCGGACCCGATACCGGCCGTCAGCCGGACTTGCTTAGCTTCTACCGCTGGCATGTGCTCGACCCGATCATGTTCGAAAGTGAGCTGCGGATCACGATCCAGCAGATCGGGGCGGTCCGCTTCGCCGTCGGCGATGAAGCGCGCTTCGAGGCCTAGGCCGCCACACACCCTGTGGCGGGGCCGGGTTGGCACATGCAGCCGTCTCAGGGCATGCACGCGTTTGGTATCGTGGAGCGCGTCGACGACTATTGCGCCGCCGCCTGGGTCTACGCGCAACAGCCGCAGCCCGTGCCCCGACTCAAGATCGACGAGGCACTGGCGGAGATCGAGCGGCGCCTGTTCGAGCAGCCGCATCCCTTCGAGCGCGGGATCGCCGCGATGATGGGTAACGAGGAGCCGTAGCCCGATAGAGTCCGCGGAGGACGAGCAACAGCTGCCGATGGCCGAGCCGGGTAGCATGGCAGACGCCCTTCCGAATGGGAGCAAAAAAATGAAAGTCAGTGTCTTCTATCTGCCCTCGATCGGATCCCGCGCGGAGATCGAAGAGGGCATGGCCGGGCTGCGCAACGACCTCTATCAGAAGATGCTTGGTGAGCTGACCGAGCAGGCCAAAGCCGCCGACCAACTCGGCTACGACTCGATCTCGTTCACCGAGCACCACTTCCACATCGAGGGCTTCGAGCTGTCGACCAATCCGATCATGCTGGACCTGTTCGTGGGTATGCAGACGGAGCGCATCCGCGTGGGGCAACTCGGGGTCGTGCTTCCGGCCCACAACCCGATCCGGGTGGCCGAAGACATCGCGATGCTGGACCACATGACGGGCGGGCGGGCCGTGGCCGGCTTCGCCCGCGGCTACCAGCGACGCTGGGTCGACACGATGGCGCAGCAGTTGCACGGTGTGCACGGTGTCCGGCCCGGCATGCACGACGAGATGAACCAGGCCAACCACGACGCCTTTGAGGAGCACTGGGAGATCATTAAACAGGCCTGGACACAGGACATGCTCCAGTTCGACGGCAAGGGCTGGCAGATCCCGCCGCCCGAGACGCCGTGGCGGTTGGACGCGACCGAGCAGTGGGGAGCCGGCGTCGAGAACGACATCGTGACGGCGGTCGGCGTGGTGCCGAAGCCGCTCCAGAAGCCTCACCCGCCCGTGTTCCAGCCCTTCGCCTCCAGCGAGCGCACGATCCGCTGGTGCGCGCGTGAAGGCGTCACCGCTGTCTTGCCACCCATGCCGCCGGAGATGCAGCTCAAGCTGTACGATGTCTATCGTGAAGAGGCGGCCGCGCACGGCCGCGATCTCAAACCCGGCGAGGGGCTGGGCGTGCTGCGCGACGTGATCATCGCCGACAGCGACGAAGAGGCGATGGAGCTCTGGCGCAACGGCGCGGCCTTCTGTGGCGCCACCTGGTTCGCCCCCTTCGGCTTCGGCGACGCGCTACGCCCCGAGGGCCGCGATCAGCCGTTCTCGCCGGAGGAGATGAAGGAGATGGGGCTGCTCTTCGTGGGCACCGTGGACAGCGTCAAACAGCAAGTGCAGAATATGGTCGACCGTTGCCCGGTCGATTGGATCTTCGCCTGGCAGTACAATGGCCTGACGCCGCACGGCAAGATCCTCAACACGCTGGACAAGTTCGCGACGCAGGTCCTGCCGGAATTCACCGGCTAACAGCCCGCGTCCGGCGAGGAGTGCTTGAATCCGGGCTTCTGGGCGTCCTAGACGCGTCAGTCCGGTTCGGACGGATCCTCGTTGGGAGGCAACGCGAAGCCGAGCGAGCGGAGTTCTCGGTTCTTCTCCGTGACCCTGTTGGCCAGGAAGCCGAGCCGCTGCAGCCGCGCCAGCCACGCCGTGGCGAAGCCCTGGATGATGTTGTTGCCGTCGTCGATCCGGCACGACGTGCCGAGGTCGGAGCAGAGGAAGAGGCGCATCAGGGTCCGCTTTGCCGGTAGCGGCAGAAAGTCGATGCCGCCCACAGGCTCCTCGCCGAGCTCGATGCGGAACATCTCCGGCAGATGGGGGTCTTCCTGACGCACGGAGGAGACATGAAAGTGCTCCTCATTCCATTTCAGGATGGGCGCGATCGTCTTCAGATGCGGCACGACGGTGTCCGTCTCCCCTTCGAGGATCCATTCAAATGACGGAACGGGGCCGTGTAGGTGATCCGCCCCATCAAGTGCTGCGTCTGGCTCGGGGCGTACGTCGTTTGGGTTCTCGGACATGGCGTGCTCCGTTCGTCGCCCTGGTTCAGGATCTACGTGTGGGAGATGCCGTCCGATGCATGGTAGGGACTTGGCCCCCGCAAGCCAGATGTATCCGGGGCACCATCGCGACCCGAGCTAGACAGCCCTGATCCCGGCATCGAGAATCGGACGAGCCTCCGCCTAGTGCGGCCACGCAGCGAGCGCGCAGGAGCGACATGGAGCCCGAGCTCGACTTTTCGCCGCTGCTCCTCGTCTCTGCGCTTGCCTTCCTGATTCCGATCGCCACCCACCGCCTCACGCGCGGCACGATCCCGTCGGTCGTGAGTGAGATCCTGGCGGGCATCATCTTCGGTCAGTCGGTCGTTGGCATCATCGACCAGAATGAATGGCTCGAATTTCTCTCGCTGTTCGGCTTCGCCTATCTGATGTTCCTCTCCGGGCTGGAGATCAACATAGCGTTGCTCGTGCGGCCGATCGGTCCCCAGTGGTACCGCCCCGCCGTGCTCTTGCGGCAGCCGATGCTGGCCGGCGGCATCGTGCTGGGCCTCACCGTGGCGACGACGGCGGTTGGCGTGGGACTGCTCAACGGGTTGGGGCCGGTCGACGACTTCTGGATGTTGCTCTTCATCTTGCTGGCGACGGCGGTTGGCGTCGTGGTGCCCGTGCTGAAAAGCCGCGGCGACGCCGGTCCCTACGCCCAGTCGATCATCGTGATTGGGTTCCTGCTGGAGTTCATCGCCATTCTCGGGGTGGGCGTCGTGGCTGCGCTGGAGCGGGAGGGGTTGGACGTCGAATTCTGGCTCATTCTGGCGATTCCGGCGGTGTTCGCGCTCCTGCTCTGGGCGGTGCTGCGTGGGCGGGCTCGGTTCCCGGCCGCCGTGGCGCTGATGCATGAGTTGGCGCACGCCTCGTCGCAGATTCAGGTTCGCGCCGCCCTGACGGTGCTGGTGATGTTCGTTGTGCTGTCGCAGGTGGTGGGCACGGAATTGGTGTTGGGCGCGTTCCTGGCGGGCCTTGCGTTGACGATCCTTTCGCCCAAGCACGGCTCCTCGATGCGGGTCAAGCTGGATGCGATGGGCTACGGCTTCTTCGTCCCGATCTTCTTCATCACGGCCGGCGCCTCGATCGACATCGACGCGATCTTTGCCGAGACGGGCACGCTCCTGCTGGTGCCCGCCTTCGTGGCTGTCGCGATCGTGGCCAAGGTCGTGCCCGTCTGGCTGGTGCTCTGGCCGGTCTACGGCTTCCGTCGCGCCCTGGCGGCGGGTGTGCTGATCAGCACGAACCTCAGTCTGATCCTGGCCGCCGGTGCGATTGCGTTGGAGCTCGATCTGATCGACGATGCGGTTAACGGGGCGCTGATCGTCGTCGCGCTAATCACCACGGCCGTCGCGCCGCCGGTCTTCTCGCGCCTGCTCGGTCCCCCGGCGGACGATGCGGTCAGCCGCGCGATCCTGACCGGCGCCGGCGACACCGGTGCCGAGATCGCGCGCCGCCTGCGTGCGGCGGGGATGGAGGTCACCGCGATCGATACGGACGAGGCCGCACTGCGTGGCCTGGCCGAGGTCGGCTGTCAGACGATTGTGGGCGACGCGACGGACCGACTCGTCCTGGCCCAAGCAGATCTGGACGGTGCCGAAGCGGCCGTGATCGCCGTCACGGATCGCGAGCGCACCGTTGAGGTGGCGCGGGGCTTGCGGGAGGCGAACAACGGCTTGCGGATTGTGACCTGGGTCGCCGAGCCGGATCCGCGACTGGAGGCGCTCGAAGTCGACACATACTGGCAGAAGATGGCCAACGCCACGGCGCTGACGGGCGCGGTGCTGAGACCAGGACTCTTCCACGCGCTCTCGGACGGGGAGTCGGACCTGAGCGAGACCGTCCTAACGGATGACGCGCTGGACGGCACGATGATCGCCGACCTGGGACTCCCGGCAGGGGTGCGGATCTTGCTGATTACCAGGGAGGGTTCGGCGCTGGTGGCGGAGGGAGATACGGCGTTGCAGCTGCGCGACCGTTTGACGCTGGCGGGAGACGTAGGGGCTATGGATGAGGCGCGACGGATGTTCGGCGCGGGCGCCGAACATCACTAGGTGACTGGTCGCCGAAAGCTGTGGCTGGTCAGCCGCCGCCCCCACCGGATGCCGGCACGGTAGAGGGGTCCGCGACGCTGGAGCCACCGCCGGCGGGTCCGCCCGGGCCATCCGGTGGCAGTCCGGCCTCTTCGCGCGCTGCGGCCATTTCGTTGGCCGACTCGCCTGCCAGGTGAGTCAGGTAGATCGGCACCAGAGGCAAGACGCAGGGCGAGAGGAACGAGAGGAACCCGCCCAAGAAGGCGACGCCGAAGCCGAACAGGCCGGTCACACCGCCGCCCGTCGTGGTCGCGTCTTCCGCAGCGCCGGGCAAGAAGGTGAAGCTGTCGTTCAACACCGTGACGCGGTCCAAGAAGATCAGCATGCCGACGAAGATGATCAGGATCCCCCCGCCGATCGAGATGACCTGCAGGTACGGACCGATCTTCTTCAGCACGGCGGTCGACGAGCCGAGTGCCGCGCCCGCGATGAGGAAGGGAACGCCCAGCCCGGCCGCGTAGAACACGAGCAGCAGCGTGGCCTGGGCGACGGAGCCGGAGTCGGCGGCGAGGGTCAGGATGCCGGCCAGGATTGGGCCGACACAGGGCGTCCAGCCCACCGAGAAGGCACCGCCGACGAAGGCCGAACGCCCGTAGCGCCGAACGGCGCCGCGTCGCACGGTGCTGGTCGCCTGCGGCATGGAGTTGCCGAACTGCGCCGTGCGCATCAGGAACGGGATGGTGATGAGTTCGGTCAGGTGCAGGCCCAGCACGATCAACGCCGCGCCGGCGATGCGCTGGAACCAGATGATGCTGTCTTGCAGCGCCACGCCGACGAGTCCGAGAGAGGCGCCGAGAATGACGAAGATGATCGAGAACCCGCCGACGAACGCCAGCGCGTGCATGAACGTCGCGCGCCGAGGCGGACTGACATCGATCGGCCGGGCAACTTGCGCAGTGGCCATGCTTGTATCCTACGATACCCTTGCTGGAGTCGGCGTTCGCCGGATAGCCCGGGGACCTATCTCAACTTACGGTGCCTGAGTGGGCCTGGATTCGCGTTCTACCGTGATCATTGTCACCCAACCGCGTCCGGATCTCGCGTAATGGGCGGGCTGCGCGTCTCCGTGGTGATCCCGACCTGGCAGGAAGCCGCGACGATCGAAGGAGCGATCGCCAGCGCCCGACGCGCGGGTGCCGACGAGGTGATCGTGAGCGATGGCGGCTCGCCGGATGGCACCGCCCGCCTGGCGCGGGCCGCCGGCGCGGAGGTCGTTGAGGGCGCACAGGGCCGTGGCCCCCAGCTCAACGCCGGGGCCGCCTTGGCGACGTCCGACGTGCTTTGGTTCGTGCACGCCGATGCGCGCCTCCCGTCCGGCGGCGCCGATGCGATCCGGGCGGCCCTGGCCGATCCGGGCCTCGTGGGAGGTAACTTTCGCGTCGTTTTCGGGCCCTCGGCCAACGGGCGCGTGCTGGCCGCGTTCTACCACGTGATTCGCCACGTGCGGATGTTCTACGGCGATTCGGCGATCTTCTGCCAGCGTGCCGTCTTCGAGACGGTTGGGGGATTTCCGCCCTACCCGATCATGGAGGACCTCAAGCTAGTGCATACCCTCTATCGGCAGGGAAGACTGGCATATCTTGATGGACCGGTCGAGGCATCGCCGCGTCGCTGGGAGAGTGGTGGGGTGCTGCGCACGTGGGCTTCTTGGCTCGTGATTCAGGCGCTCTACTTCGCGCGCGTGTCGCCCGATAAGCTGGCGTTGCTTTACCGTCACATCCGCTGAGCCGCGCGATGAGAGTTCCCCAACGATGCCAATGGGCCGCGAACCGCTGACCGAGCTTGAGTCGTTCTACTGGGTATTCACGCACAACTGCAATCTGACTTGTGCGCATTGCTACAACTGGTCGCGGCCGGGCGCGCCCACGGTGACGCGTGACGAAGCGATGGCCCTAATCGCAAACCTTCCGCCCCGCATCCGACGCATCAATCTTTCCGGCGGCGAGCCACTGACGGAGTACCCGCTCTTGCTCGAACTGGTGGGCGAGCTGCGTCGCCGTTACCCCGACGCCCGCCTGCAGATCCAGACCAATGGCGACCTGCTGGACGCCGAGCGGCTCGACGCGCTGCTCGACGCCGGCCTGGGCCATATCGCGCTCGCCTCTGAAGACGACTGGCATCCCACGCCTGAAGGCAAGTTCGATGCCCTGCGCGAGCTCTTCGCCTCGCGGGCCATGGTCGAGACGCCCCTGGGCGATCCCGGCGACCGCGAGCCGCTCCCGCCCGAGGCCCGCACCTTCAACGTCTGGGGCGCCACCCCCGACTTCTGGGTGGGCGGTGTCTGGCCACGCGGGCGGGCCCTCAAGCTCGGCCTGGCCAAGCTGATGCCGGATCACAACTTCTGCGACCGCTGGTCCGGCGCGCTTGGCTTTCTGGACAACGGTTCGAGCGCGCAGGAGATCGCCGTGCAACTGACGTCGGTCTACCCGTGTTGTCCGGGCACCGTTGAACCGCTCGGGGACCTCACGCAGGAGCCGCTGGCGTCCATCCTGGCACGCCACCAGGGGGATCCGATCTGGGAGGCGCTCAGCGACGGCGACCCGGCCGCGATGGGCTTGGAGGCGGGCGTCGATCGCGAGCATGCGCAGCGCCGGATCCAGGAGTTGGGCTCCGTCTGTCTCTGGTGCGACGAGTTCTTGCGCGAGCGACTGCTCGCTGCGCGCGGCGAGCAGGCGGTCGAGCTACTGCCGGTGATGGGTGAATCCGGCCACCCCGAACGGGCCTAGGCATGGTGGCGCGTGTCGGGCTGATGACGCGCGCTCCCTGGCCGGGGCTGAGCATGACCCGCTTGGCCGCCGTGATCGGCGCTCGACAGGCGGCGGAGTTCGCGCGCGCGGTTCTGCTCGACGTGAGCGAGCCGTTGGCCGCGTCGGATGAGTGGCAGACGACGTTGTTCGTGGAACCGCCGTCGGCGACGGGCGAGCTTGCGGCGCTGACCGGCATCACGGACGTTGTGCCACAAGAGCCGGGCCGCATCGGCGCGCGCATGTCCGGCGTCGTCTCGACGTTGCGCGGGCGTGGTTCGGGCGCGGTCATTGTCGTTGGCAGCGACATCGCCTTGCTGGGCCCGACCCAAATCGATGCAGCGCTGCGGGAATTAGGGGCGAACGACATCGTCTTCGGCCCGGCGCGCGATGGCGGCTACTACTTGTTGGCCCTCGCCGACGGCTTCGGCGCGGACCTCGCTCCGCTGTTCGACGACGCGGCAATTCCTTGGAGCACGGACGCCGTACTGTCAGCCTCGTTCGCGGTCGCCGAGGCGGAAGGTTGGCGCGTCGGCACCGTTGAGCTGTTGACCGATGTGGACACTGCCGCCGACATCGTTAGCCTGCGGGCGGAACTGAACGCGGAGCCCGATCGGGCCCGTGCTCGCCGGACGCGAGAATTCCTCGCCCGGCTGGAGGAAGAGGGACTGGGATGAAGCTGGCCACGTTCACGCACGACGGCGAGACGCGAATCGGGGTGGTGAAGGGCGCGGAAATGCTCGATCTGGCCGCGGCGCGGCCCGACCTGCCGCGCGACATGACCGCTTTCCTGGAGCTGGGTGACGATGGCATGCAGGCCGCCCGCGACCTTGAAGCCTCCGGCGAGCATGCCCTGCCGCTGGGCGATGTCATGCTCGGCCCGGTGGTCCCCCGCCCGCCCAAGTTCCTCGCCGTGGGGCTGAACTACGCCGATCACATTGCGGAGACCGGTCGCAAGGCACCCGACTTTCCCACCATCTTCAACAAGCAGACCTCGTGCGCCAACGGCCCCTTCTCCGACGTGCACCTGCCCCGCGCCTCCGACGCACTGGACTATGAGGGCGAACTGGGCTTCGTGATCGGCAAGCCCGGCCGCCACGTGCCGAAGGAGCGCGCCGAGGAGATCATCGCGGGCTACTGCATCATCAACGACGTCAGCGTGCGCGACTGGCAGGGCCGGGCCCCCACGATGACGCTGGGCAAGTCCTGGGACACGCATGGCCCGATGGGACCCTGGCTGGTCACGCCGGATGAGGTAGGCGACCCGCACAAGCTCAGCATCCGCACGGAGGTCAACGGCGAACTCCGTCAGGACTCCAACACCGAGCACTTGATGCTCAACTGCTTCGAAGCGGTCGAGTTGCTCTCCACGGTCTTCACGCTGCAGCCGGGCGATGTGGTAGCCACCGGAACTCCGAGCGGCGTGGCGATCGGCTTCGACCCGCCCAAGTTCCTCGTCGCTGGCGATGTCGTGCGGATCGAGATCGACAAGATCGGCCGGATCGAAAACCGGATCGTGCCCGAGCCCGAATCGACCGTGCGGATTGGCTAAGCCTGGTTAACTGGCCGGATCCGCCGCCAGCGCATCACGCACGCCGGGCCAGTTGCGCGCCAGCGCGCCCTTCGTCCGTCCCGTCGGCGGCGGACCGGGTTGGTAGAACGCCCCCGCCGGCTGCGTGATCAGCTCGATCAGCACGGGACCGTCGGCATCCAGCAGGTCGTCGAGCTCCGCATCGAACGCTTCAACATCGTCGAAGCGGACAGTCTTGGCGTAGCCGGCTCCCTCCGCCATCGCGGCGAAAGAGACGCGGCCCTCGGCGGGCAGCGGCTGTGCGCCGCTGGTCTCGTAGACACCGTTGTGGAAGACGATGTGCACGAATTTGGCTGGTGCCGCGTTGGCGATCGTGACGAGCGATCCCAGCTGCATCGAGAGCGAACCGTCGCCGTCCAGGATCCAGACCGGCACGTCGGGACGGGCCAGGGCGACGCCGAGACCCAGCGTCGACGCGCCGCCCATGAAGCCCACGCAGATCAGATCGCGATCGGTCCCCGCCCGCTCCCGCCACGGCCCCAGCGCGGTCATCGTGGAGACGACCACCTCGTCCCCGCGACGCCGGGCCAGGACATCCAAGGCCGAATCCCGGGTCATGCGTCGTTCGTTCTCAGTCATCGCTCAACTCGTTTCCGCGCCCACGAGCAGCGCCACGGGCCCGCCACGCTGCGTGGCCTCGTCGAAGGCTTGGTCGACTAGCCCCACGTCGTCGCTGCCGTCCAGCAGGTGGTGGGGAATGCTCAGCGAGTCCAGCAGCGGTTGCGCCAGGCGTACCATCGAGCCGAAGTTTTCGGTCGGCGCCTTGGACACGTCGCGCCCCAACAGGCCGATCAGAAAGACGAGCGGAAACTCGCCGTCGAGCGC
>CAUYZA010000091.1:0-10026 GCA_963577225.1 Dehalococcoidia bacterium
GATCTCCGCGGCGAAGGCCGCGCCGAGCAGGGAGTAGTTGTTGCCCCCAAGGTGTTGCAGGGGTTTGTACTGATCGTCCGTTAGCGACCACTGGCCATCGTCGAAATCGAAGGCCTCGGTGTCGGCCTGCGCCGCCACGACACGGCCGACGAAGAGAGTGTGGTCGCCCATCGTGTAGTGGTCGTGCAGGGTGCACTCCATCCAGCCGATGCAGCCTTCGAGCAGGGGGGCGTCGACGACTCGCCCCCGGAAGAAGGGCAAGTTCGAGGCCTCGAGCTTGTCGCCCTGCAGGCCGCTGACCATGCCCAGCCACTGCGTGTGGTTGACGATCACCTTGCTGGGGATATTGATCGCGAACTCCTCGCCGAACTTGATCATGTCGTGGCTCTGGCGCGAGGAGTGGACCGCGATCGCGATCAGGGGGGGATCGACGCTGACCGGCATGGACCAGGCAACCGGCATCGCATTGGGTACCGTGCGCCAGGCCGAGGTGACAATCACCACGGGCGCGCCGCCCAATAGGCGTCGCGCATCCATCTCTTCCAATTTCTTTCGGGCCATGCGGCATCCTCTGTAGCGAGTGTACGTCGACGGTTGGGCTGCGGGGTAGCGACTCGGCTGGGGCTGCAGCTGAGCCAGCTCGTGGCTTGGCCGTCCATTACAATCGGCGAGAATCGCTCAATTTCGCCGGTGGGCCGCGACCAAACGTGGTCCGTCGAACTGGGGGAACCCGATGGTCGACTTTCACGACAGTCCCGAAGAGGCGGCGTTCCGCAGCGAGGTGCGCGAGTTCCTGAAGCAGGAGTACGAGCCGCTGCGCGGATCGATCCGGGAGGAGGTGCGCGAGGATCCCTTCGCGCTGTCACCGACTCGACGTCAGTGGTTCCGCAGGCTGGCCGATCATGGCTGGGTGGCTCCCGCCTGGCCTGAGCAATACGGCGGGGCTGGGATGAGCGTAACGAACCAGTTCATCTTCAACGAGGAGACTGCGGAGGCGCGGGCGACGCGTCCGGGGGGCATCGCGATCGGGATGGCCGGCCCGACGTTGATCACGATCGGCACCGACGACCAGAAAGCCGAGCACCTGCCGCCGATCCTGAGCGGCGAGACGGTGTGGTGTCAGGGCTACTCGGAGCCGGGCGCGGGATCCGACCTTGCGTCGTTGCAGACGCGGGCGGTCAAGGACGGCGATGACTACGTGGTCAACGGGCAAAAGATTTGGACCAGCGGCGCGCATCGTGCCGACTGGATGATCCTGCTGGCCCGCACCGACCCCGATGCGCCGAAGCACAAGGGCATCACCTATTTTATGTTGGACATGCACGCGCCGGGGGTCCAGGTACAGCCATTGGTCAACATGGCGGGCACGCACGAGTTCAACGAGGTCTTCTTCGAGGACGTCCGCATCCCCGCCAAGAACATCCTGGGCGAGGAGCATCGCGGCTGGTACGGGGCGGTCACGACGCTGGATTTCGAGCGCAGCAGCATCGGCTCGGCGGTCGGCATCCGGCAGGGTGTGGAAGAGCTGATCAACTACGCTAAGACGAGCGAGAAGTCGCAGCTGGCCGGCGACGACGGTCGCGGCAGCAGCCTGCGCTGGGAGCTGGCCGACCGCTACATCGAGGCGCAAGGCGCCCTGATGATGTCCTACCGCATCATCACGATGCAGGCGCAGGACCTGATCCCGAACTACGAGGCGTCCATGTCGAAGCTCTACTCGATGGAGCTGAATCAGCGCATCGCCACGACGTCGATGCATGTGCTGGGCTTGTACGGCCAGATCGGCGGCGGCGACGAGTATGCCGCGCGACACGGGCGCTACAACTACGGCTACATGCGCACCGTGGCCAACACGATCGAAGGCGGCACCAGCGAGATTCAGCGCAACATCGTTGCCACGCGCGGCCTGGGGCTGCCCCGCGCCTAGTCCCGAGCGCTAGTTCCGAACGGCGTCCCGCGGCGCGATGATCGACGCGCCGTCCGGCAGGACCGCGACGCGGGGTGCCTCGCCGTGCAAGAACTGATGCGACATGGCGAGCTCGCCGAGTGTGGTCTCGATGCTCTTGGTGGGCGCAAGGTGCGCTGAGTGGAGTTCGTCGCTCGGTAAGGTGGACTGTAAATGAACCGTGCCGGCGCGGCGGCGAGCCGCGAAGAGGTGCAGCGCAAACCACTGTCCTTCGCGCTGAAAGTCGGGGGCGATCAGCCGGTTCCAGACGCCGTCGATTGTGGGCGCCTCGGCCAGCGTCTGCCGGAAGTCATCGTCGCCGAGTCCGTCGCGGCAGGGCGCGGCGAGCACGATTGCGCCGCCCGGCTTGATTAACGCGGCTGCGGCTGCGAGCGCGGGAGCGGTGGCGGCCAGCGTCGACGCAGCACTACCGGCTACGACCACGTCGAAGGCGCCGTCGACGGTGGCAGTGTGCAGCGGTCGCAGCGTCTCGATTGAGTCTCGGATCGACTCCTCCAGGCCGCCCGTGAAGACGTGCGTTGCCTCCCCGTCGAAGTCGGTGCCGAGCCAGAGGGCGAGGCGCACGTCCGTCGCGGCGGCGAGCGCGACGGTGTCGTCGAAGATCGGGTTTCCGTCGCTCACGCCCGAGCGGGCCTCGGGGTGGAGCAGATTGGCGACGCTGAACGTCCGGGCGACGTTGTGCGCGGCGGCTATGCCGGGCAGCACCGCCAGCGCCTGCGTCCAGCCGGCGGCGAAGTGCGGCGCCGCCTCACCGACGACGATGCGTGCGCTCGCGCTCTGGAACGCCTCCGAGAGGTAGATCCCTGCCCGGCGTTCGCCGGGGTAGCGCTGCTGGAACAGTAGGCTATCGGGGTCGCGCGGGTCGTGGACGATGACGCGATAGCCGCGGCCGAGCATGCGGATGGGGTCGGACTCGGCGCTGGCGAACTCGAGGTCGCGCCCGATGATCAGGCTGATGCGGGAACGGGAGGCGCCGCGTCCTTCGATGGCGGCGAGCAGTTCCGCCGCGGCCACGGCACTCAGCCGCGCCGGCAAGCGGGGGCTGAAGACGATGGCGACGTCGTCGTTGCCGTCCAGGCTGGCAAGCGGGGCGGCGCTCGCCAGAGCCTCCCGGAAGGCCGCGCCCGGGGCGGGCAGCGGCGGGGCGTATCGCGGCGCGACGATAGTCGAGTCATCGGGAAGCTCGGCGTCCAGGGTCCCACTGCCGTAGCGGAGCGTGGTTCGCATACCGTCCCGTGCCTCGATCGCGCCTAGATCTGAGAGTAGCCTGAGCCCTTGGTGTCGATGCCGGTGCCGTGGCCTTGTTCGATCCAGCCGAACTCCTGCAGGACTTCCTGGCTGTAGGTGACGCGTCCGGTGACCTTGTCGAGCGGTTCGGTGGCGAGCAGCAGCGCCGCCTGTGCCATCGTCGCTTCGCTCTCGGCCTCGGCCGGGTCACGGCCCTCCATCAGCTTGTGGAAGACGACGCCCGGCGTGGGCACGATCTGCGAGGGGCTGAAGCAGGTGACGCTGATGCCGGCGCCATACACCTCTTGGGCGAGGCCCTGGGTGAAGCGCTCCAGCGCCGCCTTTTCGGCGCCGTAGAGCGTGCCGCCGCGTTGGGGCGGGCCGGGGTAGGGACCGCGGCCCGGTCCGATCGCGGCGCCGCTGGAGACGTTGACGATGGAGCCGCTGCCGCGCTCCAACATGCACTTCTGCAAGCAGAGTTGGCTCATGTAGAACGGCCCGTGGAAGTTGACTGCCGTCGACCGCAGCCAGCGGTTGATCGGGAACTCCGCGACCGGGATGAAGTAGGTCAGTGCGGCGTTGTTGATGAGCACGTCGACCGGCCCGTAGGTGTCGATCGCCGCATCGACGATCGCTTCGCAGGATTCGTAGTCGGAGACGTCGCCAGCTACGGCCGTGGCTTCCCCGCCCTGCTCCTTGATGTCGGCCAGCGTCGCGTTGAGCGAGCCCGGCAGGGGGTGCGAGCCTTCTTCTACGGTGCGGGCTGTCGCGATCACCTTGCCACCCTCGGCGGCGAACAGCCGCGCGATCTCCGCGCCAATTCCGCGGCTCGCGCCGGTCACGATCGCGACTTTGCCTTCGAGCTTGCCCATCTCTTGCCTCCTGCATGAACTTGGCCACGGTCGGTCGCGGCGCGTGAACCGCGAGCAATGATAACTGCGTCGCGCCTTTACGCGCGGCTTACGAGATTCCGGGAACCGGCCTCGAACGTGAGACGTTCTTCAGACGGAGCGACCGACCGATTCCGAGGAGCAAGGTTAGGGATGAGTGTTCCGAGATTCTTTCGAACGCGCGCGCCGGCGGACCGTCTGGGCCCCAGCGCGCGCATCAGTCGGGGCGCCGCGAATCGCCGCCCCGCTCGGCCGAGCAGCGGCGGCGAACTCGTCGTGATCAGGCGCTCGGGCGATGGCAGCCCGACACCCGATGAAGTCGTGGAGGAGGAGGCGTGCTGAATTCCGATGCCGAACTGATCGCCGCCGCGATGCTGCAGGTCCGCGAAATTCGAATGGCGTATGAACCCTGGATCCGCCCGCGCCGCGGTCAGCCACGACCGTCGCGCACCCGCCGCATTCTAGTCGCGTTCGGGCTGATCGCTCTGCGGGCCCGGGAGCTCGATCCGCTGCCGGCCTCCGTGCGGGGGTATGCGCACCTCACCCGCTAGGTGCCTCATGCGGCGGGGCGCAGCGCCTTCTCGAGGCTGAAGGGCAGATACTCCTCGACGATCGAGAAGAAGTATGCCAGCACGCGGGCCTCCCAGGCCGCGACACCCATCAGAAAGCCCCAGATTTGGTCGGGCACGGACTCGTTGACGAGCACCGAGACGGCGGCAACGAGGACTGCTGCCAGCACGACGATGCCCAGCAGCCAAGCGAGCAGGGCGTGGGGCAGGATCAGGACGATGCGCAGCAAGGCGGACCCCACCGTGGGGCTGCCGCTTGGCTGGCAGCGATACTGCGCCGCACCGTCGGTGCCCCAACTGGGAAACTGGTCCGTGCCGAGAAAGAGGTAGGCCTGGAGGTCGTTCCAGAACGCCAGCAGCTTCGTGTAGGCCGCGCCGTGCGTCTCGTGGAAGCCGTCGCCACCGCGTCGCGAGACGAGCGCACGGCTGAGACTCGTGGCCCGCCGAGGAAGACGATCCAAAGCACGGCGTTCATCACCCAGCCCAGCACGATCCAGACCCCGATCCGTACGAGCAGCTGGATCCGCTCAAAGTGCTCGGGCTTGGCGAAGCTCGCCTGAACTGGGTAGGTACCGGTGGCTGATTGGGTCATGACCCTCTCCCAACGCTCGCTGAAGGCGCAGACTAGCGCAGCACGGGGGCGGAGGACTCGACCCTAGGACTGCGCCTGTCGGACCAGGTAGGTGTCGTGCACCTGATCGAGGATCTCGTCGAATTCGGGGTACTGGTCACGCAAGAGGGCGACGAAGTCCTTCGTCTCGATCGCGCGACGAGCCCAGCCCGCGTCGGCTCCGATGTCATCCAGTTTGGAAGCGTTGGCGCAGAGGAAGACGAAGAAGCGCTCGGTGCCGGGCTCGACGCTGACGGCCTGCGTCGTAGCGGTGAGTTGCAGCCGGGCGGCCTGGTACCAGTCCTTGAGCGTGATGCCCCAGCGCTCCTTGGCCGTGGGCGTGATCCAGGCGTTCATTTGCTTCTTCGTAGCGGGCTTGCCGGCCTGATCCGGGTCGTCCAGTTCTTGCTCCAGCAGTGGGATGGCCCAGGGCTGGTCCGAACCGTCTTGGCGGACGACGAGTGGGCGCCCGTCCTTGCGCCAGGTCAGCAAGTAGAGGCGCCAGATCTGGTTTAGCGGCGGCAGTTCGTCCGTGATCTCGTTGCGGGTGAGGTACTCGTTGTCGTCGAAGCGCTTCTCCAGCGTCCAGTTCTTGATCCGCTTCGCAACCAGCGCAGCTTTGGCTTCCGCCGAGGCCATCATGGTCTGCATTTCCGATTCACTGGGGTTGGTCATGGGGTTTCCTCGTTCCGCACCGGGGCTGCTGGCTCGTCTCGCACCGCGGCTGCTAGCCGTGGGGCGCTTCGGGATCGAATTTTGTACGTCCGTCGACACTGATCAGTCGGCCGACGCCAGGAAAGGTGCTGTGCACGCAGACGACGAGTTGGCCTGTCGTGATGGCCTCGTGCACTAACCGCTTCTTCGTCTCCAACGAGACTAGAGGCAGAATATCGAACGCGGAAATCCAGGCCACGCGCTCAAGTTGGACTTCGTGCTGAACGACATCGCCCAAGTAGAGGGCGGTCTCGCCGCCGTTAGCGATCACGATCGAAGCATGATCCGCCGTGTGCCCGGGTGTCTCGATCATCGTGATGTCGGGCGTGATCTGCAGCTCGCCCTCCACGAACTCGATTTGGCCGGTCGCGAAGACGGCGTCGAGGTTTTCGGCGAGATAGGTGGCACGTGTCCGCTCGTTGGGCTGTTGGGCCTGTTCCCACTCGCCACGCTGGATGTAGTAGCGCGCGTTGGGGAAGGTCGGGCGCAGCGTTTCCCCCTCCATACACGTGTTCCAACCGCAGTGGTCGGCGTGGAGGTGGGTGTTGATCACGATGTCGATGTCGTCGGGACGCACACCGCTCGCGGCGAGGCTCTCTAGCAGCTGGCCGTGGTGGGGCTCGTCGCCCCGCTTGCGCAGGGTTTCGAAGTCCTTGTTGCCTTGCCCGGTCTCGATCAGGACGGTCTTGCCATCCGACTCAAGCAGCACGCAGTTGAGCGCCAGCGGGACCTGATTGCGTTCGTTGGTCTCGCCCGTGACGCGCGACCACATCAGCTTTGGTATGAGACCGAAGACTGCGCCCGCGTCGAGCCAGGCCGTCCCGTCCGAGACGACCGTCAACCGCAACGATCCCACGTTGTACGACGGGCCGGCCATGCACTCCTCCAGCGCTGCAGTGGGCAGTTTAACACGCGTCGATCTGCGCTTCTGTGTCCGCACAACGCGAAGCGGCGCGGGCTCCAGCCCCGTGCCGCTCGAATCGGCTTGATCGTGGAGGTCAGGCGGTGTCGTTGCTCCGGACCGCCGCCGGCGCTGCCGCGGCCCCGCCGCCAACCGTGGTCCGCTCAAACTCGATGCGGCGGTCGCTGGCCTGGTCCGCGAGCTCGTCATCGGCCTGATTGGTCCGCATTCGCGAAGGAAGCAGAGTCAGCGCAGCGACCGCGGCCAACCCCATCACGCCCGCGGTGATGAGCAGTCCTGTCGTGAAGGCATCGATGAAGGCGGCGTTGGCGATGTCCAGGACCGCAGCGGCCGCCTCGGCCGGGAGCGACTGTGCCGCCACGCTGGCCACCCCGATGCCCTCGCCCGCTGTCTCAGCGAAGGCTTCAGGGACCAGCCCCTCAAGGCCAGATTCGACATCGCTGCGATAGAGGTTGCTGACGAGGGAGCCGACGATGGCGATGCCCAACGCCGCGCCCAATTCACGGCTGACGTCGTTGATTGCGGAACCGATCCCGGCGTCGTTGACCGGCACGGCGGCCATCACGGTGTCGGTCAGCGGCGTCAGCGCCATCCCACCGCCGAAGCCGAACGAGAGCAGCCCCACGGCGATGATGGGATAGCTGGTGTCGGCGTCGATCTGGGACAGCCAAGCCATCCCGAAGACGACCGCGACAACCGCGGCCGCGACCAGGACGCGCGGTCCCACGCGCCTGCTGAGCAAGCCGGATGTGGGCGCTCCCACCATCATCATTCCGGCCACCGGCAGGATGTAGAGCCCGGCCGTGAACGCGCTCTTGCCTTGCACGATCTGGAAGTACTGGGTCAGGAAGAAGAAGGTCACCATCATCGAGAAGAAGATTAAGCCGATGATGACCAAGGCGCCGTTGAAGTCGCGCTGGCGGAAGAAGCGCATTGGCAGCATGGGCGCGCGGCTGCGTAGTTCGACGACCGCGAAGGCGCTGAGCAGAACGCCGGCGACGGCGAAGGCGCCCACGATCTGGGTGGAACCCCAGCCGGATTCGTTGCCCTGAATGATGCCGAAGACGAGCGTGAGCAGTCCGCCCGTGGCCAGCAGCGCGCCGCCCAAGTCGAGGCCGAGAAAGCGGCTGTCGCGAGACTCTGGGACGATGCGCAGCCCGATCAGCGCTAGCAGCACCACGGGCAGGTGCATCCAGAAGACGGCGGACCAGCTGATCTGGTCGACGATGAACCCACCGGCCAAGGGCCCGACCGCGATGGCCATGCCGCCCGCGCCGGTCCAGATCCCGATCGCTTTGGCGCGCTCCTGGCGTGGGAAGACGTCGGTCACGATTGAGAGCGTGGCTGGCAGGACGAACGCAGCGCCGATCCCTTGCAGGCCGCGGAAGGCGATCAATGTGCCGGAGCTCTCAGAGAAGGCGGCACCGACGGAGGCAGCCCCGAAGACGATCATGCCCAGCGTGAGGAAACGTCGACGGCCGAAGCGGTCGCCAACGGTGCCGCCCAGCAGCAGGAGGCCCGCCAGAACCAGCGTGTAGCCGTCGATCACCCACTGCAAGGTGGCGGTGGAGGCGTTGAGGTCGCGTGCGATCGAGGGCAACGCAGTGTTCACGATCGTGTTGTCGAGGAAGACCATGAACGTCGTCAGCGACATCACGGCCAAGATCCACCAACGTTGTGGATTGAGGCCGGAGCTTGTACTCGGCCCAGCCGGATTCGCGGCGAAGTTTGCGATCGATATTTGGTCCTCCGAATCTGCATACCGAACGTTCGTCCGGTATTGAGAACGTCGGTACCATAGGCGTGGTATGCATCAGCGGAAACGCAATTCTGGGGCGATAGGGTGGTCTTGTTGCCTGCGTAACGAACGTTCGGTACATTGGGATGAAGAACGCGCGCTGGTGCGCGGATTTGTGCGCCGTGGGCGCCCAAGAGGGGCTCTAGTCAGTGCCCGCCAAGTTTTCCCAGCGGGAGACCGCCGATCGCCAAGACGAGATCTTGGCCAACGCCGCCACGGTGTTCGCACGCAAGGGTTACGAAGCGACCACCGTCCGTGAGCTGGAAGAGGCGACGGGCCTGACGCGGGGCGGCATCTTTTTCCACTTTCCGAGCAAGCGCGCTCTCTATTTCGCGGCGCTCCGTCGCAGTACAACGTCCGGAGGGCCGCCGGTCAGCCGAGCGATGAGGGCGGCTGACAGCGCAGCGGAGGCTGTGCTCGCGATGTTTTGGGCAGTCCGGGCATGGCATCGTGAGCACCCGGAGGCGATGGCCTTCTTCAATCAGATCGCATTACACAAGGCAGATGAGCCCGATATCGCGGATCTGGACGCCCTGATCAACGAGTCGATGGAGTCCTTCATCACAGCCATCAATCACGAGCTGCAGGAGCAGGGGATCTTCAACCCGGACGTCGACGCGGACACGATCACCGAGGTCCTCCACCACTTGTTAGACCACCTGATCGAAGAGGCGATGCCTCTGGACGATGCGGAGGCGGAGGCGTTGGTCAGTCCGATCCTGCAGCTCGTCGTCAAGGGGCTGGCTCCGCGGGAAGTCCGCGCCTCAGGCTGATCACGAATCGATCTCCGTTCCATCACCGTGCCCGGTTCGGCGTCCGGACCTCCGTAAGATCGGTGGGGACGGAGGCGGATACGCGGACTCCGCCGCCGCTTTGGCGTGATGACTCTCGATGCGTGACGACGCGCCGTCCGAATCGGCCGGCCGCCGGGAGGCCATCCTGGACGCTGCCGACAAGGTCTTCGCGCGGCAGGGCTATCAGGCGACGACCGTGCGCGAATTGGAAGAGGCGGCCGATACTAGCCGCAGCGGTCTCTTTCTAGACTATCACGGCATGCGCGAACTCTATCTCGCGGTGATCCAGCGACAGCAGATGGAGGGGCTCGTGCCAGCGGTTGCGCGGGCGATGACAGAGGCGTCCAGCGCCGCCCAGCTCTTGCGTGGCATGTTGGAGGCGATTCGCGCCTGGCATCAGACGCACCCGGAAGCGATCCAGTTGTTCCAGCAGGCTGGGCACCATCAGGAGACCGAGCCCGACCTTGCCCAGCTCGACGCGCAGATCAACGAATCAATGAGCGCCTTCCTGGCCGCGGTGGTCGGATCACTCCAGC
>CAUYZA010000092.1:0-10007 GCA_963577225.1 Dehalococcoidia bacterium
ACGCGGGCCACTGGGTGCATCACGACCAGCCCGGTGTTTTTCTCGACGCCGTGCGTGCGTTCCTGACGGAGTAGTCCCGTCGAACCGCGTAACGAGTCCACTCTCTAGCGGCCGCTCGGGTCGGGCGTCCTTTGCCGCTACCCACCCGGCCAAATAGCAACCAACACGAACGATGAAAGCGAGAGCCGATGCCGGAACTGCAGAGCGAGCGGCTGTGCACCATGGAGATCAATCTCGGGCGATCGGACGCTGTCGGGGCAGGGCCGTTGGGAACCCGGACGGTCGCCAACCTCGACTCGGGTACGGTCAGCGGACCGAAGATTAACGGAAAGTTCCTCCAGAGTGGTGCGGACTGGGCGCTGGTGCGACCCGACGGCGTGGTTCAACTTGATGTGCGCGCAACCATCCAGACCGAAGACGACGCCATCATCTACGTGCGCTACGAGGGTTTCATCCGAGCGGAGGCTGAGACGATGGGGTGCCTGCTGGGGGGCGAGGCCGTCGACCCGTCGGAGTACTACATGCGCACAGCACCGTTTTTCGAGACGGGGGCTGAGCAATACGCCTGACTCAACAGCGTTGTCGCGATCGGTGTCGGCTCGTTGGACGCGGCCAACGGCATCATCCGCTACGAGGTTTTCACGATCACATAGCCCGACTGATCCGGCGACCCGACGACGCGATACCCTGCGACCATCGCGGTCGTCGCGGAACATTGGGGGATCAGATGGCAGACCTGCCCGATTCAATCAGTCCTGAGCAACGCAGCCCGATCGAAGAGTCGAAGCTCTTCTTCGTGGCCAGCGTCGCGCCCGACCTGAGCGGGAGCCCCGCCGGCGCCGGCCCGGTCAATCTCTCGCCCAAGGGCGGCGTGCCCTTGCACGTCATCGACGAGCACTGCGTCGCCCATCTGGACTACCAGGGCAGCGGCAACGAGACCGCGCGCCACGCCCAAGCCGATGGACCGATTACCATAATGGTTATGTCCACGACGGCGTCTGACGCGGCCATCGTGCGTCTCTACGGACACGCGCGGGTCAGCCCGCTGGACGAGTCGCCGCTGGCGTCGCGTCTGCTGGAGTCACCCGCCGACGAGATTCGCTTGACTCAGCGCCAGGTGGTGGAGATCACGATCGAGCGGACGCAGACGAGCTGTGGCTACGGCGTGCCGATCTTGGAGTTCGTGCGCGAACGCACCGTCGAGGAGCGCGGTCGACGCTACAAATCGGGCTAGTTCTGCCCAAAAGCTCGTCCGAACTCGCGGGCGAGGTGGTTACCGAGGCAAACTTATCGATCGTTATGCGGCCTCTGACCAGCGCAATGATCGTTCGGGCGGATTCGAGTTCGGCTGCAGCGCCGGTCGAAAAACCACACCGGAGCCATTCCCAGCGGGATGGAAGAGCCCGCGAGCCGAGATGCGTGGACCCGCGTAAACTGTTTCGCATCGCGAAGATTCAGCCCGTGCGGAAGGAATTCGCGCGGTTCTATCAACAAGTACTTCGATCCAACGCACGACGAATGATATCTATAGAAGGACAAGGTCGAGGCTTGAGCGCTCGCGAACGCGCCCAGATCTCGCTCTTGCGCACACAACGGTTGGGCCGCGAACCTGTTTTGCGTGCCCGTTTCCACCTAGGATGTACGCATGGCGAAGAAGACGAACGACCTCGAACTCTGGCACGAATTCCTTCGCGCACACTCGCACGTCGCCACCAATTTGGAAGACGAATTGCAGGGCCAGGTGGGGTTCCCCTTGACCTGGTTCGACGTTCTGCACCATCTCTCGGAAGCGCCAAATGGCAAGCTGCGTCTGCAGGACCTCGCCGACAAGCTGCTCTTCTCCCGCTCCGGCCTGACCCGGCTCGTCGACCGCATCGAGGAGGCCGGCTTCGTGGAACGCGAACCCGACCCCCACGACCGCCGCGGCGTTTCCGCCGTACTCACCACGGCCGGACGTCGAGCCCTGCGCAAGGCCGGCCCGGCCCACGACAAGGGAATCAATTCGTACTTCTTGGGGCCGCTCAACGCGGGTGACAAGAAGGCGCTGCGCTCCGCCTTGCGCAAGGTCCTCAGCGTCGCCTAGTCCGGCAGCCGGCCCCGCCGCGCCTGGCTAAAAGTCGCGCACGGCCCGGAAGACATGCACCGGGTCCGGGATGCCCTTCACCAGGGTGGGGCCCATGTCGTCAAACTCCAGCGACGCCCCCGCCTCGCGTGCCGCCTCCACCGTGGCCTGCGAAAGCATCAGCTCGCCGGCGTCCGCCAGGTCGGAGATGCGCGAGGCCAGGTTGACGTCGTGGCCGATCAGGTCATCGCGACGCACCGTCTGGGCGCCCCAGTCCATCCCCATCCGCACCCAAAGCGGGATCAAGGTCTCGCCGGAGACCTCTTCGTATTCGTCCAGCAGGGCAAGGCAGGCCTCAATCACCACGCAGGGATCGGGAAACCAGAGCATCAGCCCGTCTCCCAGCGCCTTCACGATGCGCGCCCCATCCGGCAGCCGGGCCGCACGATCTCTTCCTGCGTCGACAAGAGGTCCACAGCCGCGTCATCGCCTTGGATCGCCGTGTACTCGGTGAAGCCCACGAGGTCCGTGAAGACCACGGCGCCCTGCACGGACGTGCGCACGGGCGCTTGCGTCATACCGCCGGCGCCACGGTCACCTGGCCGCTGACCGTGGCCACGCTGCAACGGCAGTCGGCTCCCTCGTCCGTCTCGATCGTGGTGCGACCGACGAGCGTGCGGCAGCGGGTGCTGGGGCGGACACCGGGCGGATAGGTAACATGGATCCGACCGGAGACCGACTTGGCGGAGAGATCCCCGTCGGTCGTCATCTGAACCCTGATCGCTCCGCTGACGGAGCGTGCCCGCACCCGTCCCTGCACACAGCACAACTCCGCCGTACCGCTCACCGTATTCGTCTCGACGGCCCGCGCCGCATCGACGCGAATCGCTCCGCTCTTCGTCGAGAGGCGCGCCTTGTCGCGGACCTCTTCGGCGTGGATCGGTGCCGGCCCGGCGCGCGCGGCGAAGTGGTCAACACGCTCCACATCGATCCGGCCGCTGCGCGTCGAGAGGCGCACCCGGCCGAACGACCCGCGTAACTGGATGGGCGCAGACCCGGTCGCGGCCGAGACATCGCTGCCGACCGGGCAGCGGACGACCACGGCTTGGCTGCGTCTTCGTGGCCGGATCACCACGCGGCCGAGATCGCCAAGCTCCAATTCGCTCGTGGAGCTGGCGCCCGACTCGATCAAGAGATCGTCCCGCTCTTCCGCGATGATCTCGATCGCCCCGGAACGGGTTGCCACTTCCAGATCCGCGTGCCCCGCGATGGGGACGGTGAGAGGGGTCATGCGACGCTCCGTCTCGTTCCGTGGCGTGGCTGCGCCAATCGCCCGGACGTTAGCAAGGCCGGGAAACGCTTGGCGGGGAAACGGGGGGATCTGTAGCGCGTACGACGCGCGACGCGACATCCAGGTATCGCCGGGGCCCGCTGGCCTAGTCGCCGGAGCCGAGCGCCAGGATCGTCGCCCCGCGCTTCTGGTCGGCCATGATGGCCACCCCGTGCGGCCGGGTGATGTCGAGTGGCCGAACCGCGATGCGCGGAACGGCTGGTTGGCTCACGGAGCGCGGCCTGCTCAACGCACCCTCTCGCGCCAGGCTGATGAAGGCCACAGCGCCGAGTGCCACCACACCAAGTACCGCGAGTCCCGCCAGGGCCAGCGTCTCCCGCTCGCCGACCTGGTCCGCCAGCAGACCGATCGGCAACGCGAAGACGCTGGAGAGTCCGAATGCCAGCATCGTCAGCGACATCACGCGCCCGAAGTACTCGGGCGCCGTGTTGGCCATGATCAGTGCGTTATTGACGAGCATGAAGCCCGACAGGCCCGGTCCTACCAGCAGCATTGTGACGAGGGCCAGCTCGAAGCTGGGCACCACCGAAAGCGCCAGGAATCCGCCCCCCAGCAGCACGCCCGCGCCCAGCATCGCCGGCAGGGCCCACTTGCTGGCAACGATCCCTGCCAGCATCACCGCGACCGCCAGCGCGGCAACCGCGTTGACCGTCAGGATCAGGCCGATGTCCGTCGGCTCTCGATCGAAGTGGCGTTCCAGCAGCGCCGGCAGCAGGACCTGGAAGGTGAAGCCGAGCACGACGACCGCCGCGAACATCACCATCAAGAGTCGAATCGTCTTGTGGGAGGCCACGTACTGGAAGCCCGCAAAGAGTTCCGTGCGCACCGCCCGTCGTTCGGACTTGGGGCGCGACTTGGTGCGGGGCAGGAACTTGATCGATACCAGCACGATCAGGAACAACGAGCCCATGAAGATGTAGGTACCGCCCGCGCCGATCGCGGCCGAGCCCAGCATCGCCCCCGCCAGGAACGGAGCGACGACGCGGCTGATGTTCATCGAAAGCTGACTCAGCGCAACGGCGTTGGGCAGCAAGCGCGGCTCAACCAGCTCGCCGACCCAAGCCTGGCGGGCCGGGCCCACGAAGGCGAACGAGAGGCCCATCACTGCCGTCAGCAGCGTCAGCCAGAGAATATTCATCTGCCCGGCCACGAGTAGGAAGCCGGTCGCCACCAGCGAGCCCGCCACGACGAGCTGCCCCACGAAGACCAACGGCTTCTTCGAGGCGCGATCGGCGATCACCCCGCCGAACGGCCCGAGCAACAACATCGAGAGGCCCAGCCCAAGCTGGACCAGTCCCACGGCCGCGTTGTTCCCCTCAAGCTGGAAGGCCACCACCGCCTGCACAGTGAACGACATCATGAAGGCGAGCGTCGCAAAGAGAGAACCGAACCAAAGGGTCCGGTACTGCGAAACGGCCAGGGCCTCGAACGTGTTGTTGAACCAGCGCGAAAGCATGACGGCCATTCTACCGCTTGGGCGAACCATTCGCTCATACCGAACTGTCTCGTGAGCGGCGGTGAGTCGTTCGCCTTGCGCGCCCGCCGACTCCAGCCGCCTACCCTCGGGCCAACGCCCCGTCCACCGCGGCCGCAAGACCGGGCGTGGCGAAGCTGGGTATCCTGCGATGAAGCTTGGCAGCGATGAGACGGGGATGACGCACTGGATCCCAGTGCAAGAAGCGGAAGCGCTGGCACCGAACGAATCCACCACGATCATTGTGAACGGCACCGACGTCGCGCTCTGCCGCGACGAAGAGCACTACTACGCGCTGTCCAATCGCTGCCCCCATCGACAGGGCCAGATCGGCGATGGGCGTGTCGAAAACGGGCGCGCCTACTGCCCCCTCCACGACTGGGACTTCGATCTGCGCACGGGCATCTCGCCCTACAACCCGCTCGACCGGCTGGACTGCTACGAGCTACGCGAGACCGGCAACGGCGTCGAGATCGACGAGGAATCGGTGCCTCCCACGCCTGCGACTGGCTACCTGCGCGACTACCAAGGCCGATACCGCCGTTTCGTCGACGACGTGGAGCGTGATTACGAGACGATCCAAGACTTCGGCCGCTACGGCACCGGCCACGTCGACGCGATGCGCACCAAGCGCCAGGTGCCGAATTTCGACGCGATTCAGTTCCGTCCCGCTCAGCTCGCCAGCCAGCCGCTCCTGGACGAAGAACCAATCACGCTGGGCGTGACGCTGGGTTCCAAGTCCAAACACCCGATCACGCTCTCGATCCCAGTCTTGATCGCTCATATGTCATTCGGGGCGCTCTCGGCCGAGGCCAAAGTCGCCCTGGCGCAAGCCAGCACCGAAGCCGGAATCGCGATCTGCTCAGGCGAGGGCGGGATGCTGCCCGCCGAACGGGACGCCGCCAGTATCTACATCCTCGAGATGGCCTCGGGCTACTTCGGCTGGACCGACGAGAACATCGGTCGCGCCGACGCGATCGAGATCAAGATCGGCCAGGCCGCCAAGGCGGGATCCGGCGGAATCCTGCCGGGCGCCAAGGTCACGCCCGAGATCGCCAAGGTGCGCGGAATTCCGCCCGGCACCACGGCTCACTCCCCGGCCCACTTCCCCGACATCAACACGCCCCAAGAATTAGCCCAACGAGTCGCCGAGATCCGCCGCATGACGGACGGCCGTCCCGTCGGCATCAAAGATCGCGGCGGCCAAGCTGGAGGAGGACCTGGAGGCGGCCCTGGAGTCGGATCCGGACTGGATCACGATCGACGGCAGGCCGGGCGGCACCGGCGCAGCACCAATCCATCTCAAGGACCAAGTCGGAATCCCCACGGTGTATGCCGTGGACCGCGCACGACGCTTCTTCGATCGCTACCGCGTGCGCGACACCGATCTGATCATCACCGGCGGGTTGCGCACCCCGGCCGACTTCGCCAAGGCGATCGCGATGGGCACGGACGCGGTGGCGATCGCCACGTCCGCCATGATGGCGATCGCCTGCCAGCAGTACCGTGCCTGCCATACGGGAAACTGCCCCGTTGGGATCGCGACGCAACGCAGTGAGCTGCGTGAGCGCTTCGACCTAGATTCCTCCACGGCGATGGCGGCGAACTACTTCCAGGTCATCTGCGACCAACTGGCCGACTACTGCCGCATTCTGGGCAAACGTGACATCCACACACCGGCGCTGGACGACCTCGTCACGACAGACAGCGAAGTCTCGGATCACACCGGCGTGGAACACGCCTAACAAGCGGTAGGGCCGGATGGGGGAGGCAACGATGACGGTCGAACGCACGGCGGCACGGCAAGGATTCCAGTGGCAGAGCGTCCTGGACCTGGACGAACCGCCCGAGGGCCGCGTCGTGACAGTGGGCGTGGGACGGAAGTCGATGGCGATCACGCACTACGACGGCCAGTACGGCGCGCTCGATAACAAGTGCCCGCACAACGGCGGGCCGCTCGATCAGGGCACGATCGAGAAGGGCTGGCTGCGCTGCCTCTGGCACGGCTACGACTATGACCCGCTGAACGGCCAGCCGCCTCCATCCTTCCAAGACTGCCCGGCCTCCTTCGACGTGGACGTGCGCGACGACGGCATCTATGTCGCCGTACCGATCGAAGAAGAGTCGCCCCGGAGCGTCTCTGACGTCATGGTCGAGACGATGCTCAATTGGGGCGTGCGTGCCTGCTTCGGCATGGTCGGCTCGTCCAACCTCGGCTTCGCCGCAGCAATGCGGACCCAGGAAGCAGCAGGCGCGCTGCAGTACATCGGCGTGCGGCACGAGGGCGCCGCCGCCTTCGCGGCCCCCGCGTACGCCAAGCTGACTGGCACCCCAGCCGCCTGCTTCGGCATCGCTGGGCCCGGCGCGACGAATCTACTGACCGGCCTCTGGGACGCCAAGATGGATCGCGCGCCGGTGCTAGCGCTGACGGGTCAGGTCAACTCGCAGGTGCTGGGCCCGGGGCGCCTTCCAGGAGATCGACCTCAGCAACGCCTTCGAGTCTGTCACAACCTGGAGCCAGACGGTGCTGCCGGCTTCGCGACACGCGGAACTCATGAGCCTGGCGGTCAAACACGCGATTTTGCAGCGCGGCGTCGGCCACCTGATCCTGCCCAACGAAGTGCAGGGTCTGCCCGTCGACGAAGCGACGCTCGCCTCTGGCCCCGAAGGACGGCTTACGCCGCTCGCGATCGCTCCGCCGGACGAGACGGTGCTGGAGATGCTGGCCCGGCTGCGGGCCAGCAAACGGCCAGTGATCATCGTCGGCCACGGCGCCCGCTTCGACATGGACGACGTGCTGGCGCTCGCCGAGCGCCTCAATGCACCGCTGCTCACGACGTTCAAGGCCAAGGGCCTCGTCACCGACGACCACCCGCTCGGCTGCGGCGTACTCGGCCACTCGGGCACGCCGATCGCGAGCTGGTTCATGAACGAGGCCGACTTGCTGTTGGTTTTCGGAGCCTCATTCTCCGATCACACCGGGAGCACGCCATTCCAGCCCACGATCCAAGTCGACACCGACCCCATGGCGCTGGGCAAAACACACCCCATCGACGTGCCCGTCGGCGGCGACATCGGCGTCACCGCGCGCCGCCTGCTGGGCGCGATCGGCGACGAGGTCCAGACGGACGACCAACGACCGCAGATCGCCGAACGCTGGGACCTCTGGCAGACGGAGAAGGCGAGCCGCGCGCTCGACGACCGCGGCCGCGGCATCGCGGGCGCGGCGCTCAATCGCCACGTTTCGGACGACGCCGTGATGACCGTCGACGTCGGCAACAACACCTACTCGTTCGGACGCTACTTCGAGTGCACGCGACAGTCCGTGCTGATGTCGGGCTACCTCGGCTCGATCGGCTTCGCCTACCCGGCGGCGATCGGGGCCTGGGCGGCGGCTCCTGATCGCCCCATCGTGGCCATCGCCGGCGGTCGTGAAATACGGCATGCCGATCAAAGCCATCATCGTGAACAACTCGGAGTTGGGCCGGATCTCGTCCGAGCAACGCGAAAAAGAGATGCCGATCTGGTCGACCTCGCTACAAAACCCCAACTTCGCCACCTTCGCCGAGAACTGCGGCGCATTCGGAGTGCGCGTCGAAAGCGCGGCCGAGATGGACGACGCGCTCAGCGCCGCCTTCGCCCACGACGGGCCAGCCCTGGTCGACGTCGTGAGCGACCTCTAACTCGTTTAAGCTGTCGCCGCTATTGGCTGCTAGGCGCGCTGCTGGCCTCACTGCTTGGCGCCCCGCGCCGGCGCAGGTCGTAGCCCATCATCAGCAGGTCCTTGCGATCGCCGTCGCGCGTCATCACGTAACCCGGCAACATGCCGATCGACTCGAAGCCGAGGCCGCGGAAGACAGCTTGCGCGCCCATCTCTTCCGTCGTCATCTGGGCCGTCAGCAGTTCCAGGCCGAAGGCGTCGGCGATTGAGAACGTCTCTTCCGCCAAGAAACGGCCGAGCCCCTTAGAGCGCACATCGGGCGAGACGATCAGGCGAATTTGGCCGACGTGTCGCGTCCAGTCGGCCTGGTTGTGCAGCAACGATCCCTCGCCCAGCACCGTCTCCCCGCTGAACGCCAGCACTGTCACGATGCGACAGCGCTCGATGTCCTCAATCAGGCGATCGACGACGTCCGGGTCCGTGATGTCATTGCGCAGGTAGAGCAGGTCGTCCGGCGGCAGCGTCCGCGCGAAACTCAGCAAGGTGTCGCGGTCCGCGCGACCCATCAACCGCAGCTCAAAGTCCAGGCCGGATCGCAACGATCCGGCGCGCGGATAGCGACGCTGGACCAGTTCCGTCTGCTTGATGCGCGTCTCAAGCGAAGCCATCGAACACCCTTCCCAATCCGCTAGTCGACTCTCGACTAGCCCAGCTGCACGTCGCGGCGACGCCGAGCCGGCAGCGCGGTTCCTGAATTGTGGCGTGTTCGCGGGCTCTCGCCAAGAGTCTTGCCGGGCTCTCTAAATATTCGCCGTTTCAGGACGGTTATGATGCAGGACACGAAAAGAGGCGCGGCGATGCCGGTCGAGATCGTTGGCATGATTGGGGCGCACCGGCCGCGTGGCGATTCCGACCTGCACGTGATCGGTGGCGGCATCGACCCGGATTACCTGGCCGACTTCGCCCGCGTCCACGAAGAAGCGGGTTTCGACCGCGTCCTGATCGGCTATTCCTCCTCCTCGGCCGACGGCTTCCAGCTCGGTGGGCACGCCGCCTTGGCGACGGAACGTCTGAATTTCCTGATCGCTCACCGACCGGGGTTTGTCTCGCCCTCGTTGGGGGCCCGCAAGGCGGCGACGCTCGACCAGTTCAGCAATGGTCGCATCGCGCTGCACATCATCAGCGGCGGCCACGACGCCGAACAGGCCCGCGACGGCGACTACCTCAAGCACGACGATCGCTACCGTCGCAGCGCCGAGTACATGCAGATCCTGCGCCGGACTTGGACCAGCACGGATCCGTTCGACTTCGACGGTGAATTCTACCGCTTGATCAACACCTACTCCGACGTGCGGCCGTGGGACAAAACGATCCCGCTCTACTACGGCGGCCAATCGCAGGCGGCGTTAGGCCCAGCCCGCTACTGCGACGTCTTTGCCATGTGGGGCGAACCGCTCGC
>CAUYZA010000093.1:0-9970 GCA_963577225.1 Dehalococcoidia bacterium
CCGCGTCAGGCTCGGGCCGAGCTTCCGTTAGGGAACCATCCGTCTGACTCGATTCGTTCGCGACCGTAGCCTGTTCGGCCTGCGCCGCTTCGGCGCTGTCGTCCGCGGCCTGCTGGCCAGTCCCGACCGCCACCGCGGCCGGCGTCTCGTCGTCGCCGTTCGTGCTGAAGGCGAGGACGGCGGCGAGGACGAACACGGCCGCGGCCCCCAGGACCCAGGCCCAAGCCGGGCCCGGCAGCCAGCTGCTGCCCTGAGGCACCGGCACGCGTTGTTGTTCCGCGCGCAAGCGCTCGGGCGCGGCGGGGTCGACCACGTCGTCCGCGGTCAGATCGCCGTCCAGTGACGCGTCGTCGGGAACGGGCGGCTCGTTCGTGATAGCCGGGCTCCTCGATCACCCCGCCCAAGGGTTAGCGATTGAGGCCCACGTGCAGCGCTTCGGCATGCGCCCGGGCCTCGAGCGCATCTTCGAGAGGCGCTAGCTCCCCCTCACCGTACCGCTGTTGCAGCGCAAGTTGAATTAGCCGGTCGGCAAAGTGGGGATTCTTCGGCAGCAGCGCCCCATGAAGGTAGGTGCCAAAGGCGTTTCGCACGCGACAGCCCTCCGACCCATCCCCGCCGTTGTTGCCGAATCCGCTGACCACGCTGGCCAGCGGCTCCGCCGCCTCGTCCAGGTATGTTCGCCCACCATGGTTCTCAAACCCCACCAGCGTCTCCCCCTCCCAGAGCACGACGACGTTGCCCACGCAGCGTTCCTGCTCCGCCCCGAGGTGGACCGATCGCATGTCGAACACGCCGACGCCGTCCAACACCTCCCCGGCGATGTCGCGGTAGCTCTGGCCGAAGAGCTGGTAGCCGCCGCAGACGGCCAGAATCACGCCGTCGTCATCGCGATAGGAGCGCAGGTCCGGTCCGCGCTCGATCAGGTCCTGATGGATGCGGCGCTGCTCCCGGTCTTGACCGCCGCCGATGAAGACGATGTCCGTCGACGCAGGATCCCACTCGTCGCCGATTCCGACGTCCTGCACGACCAAGTCGACACCACGCGCCTCGCAGCGACGGCGCAAGGCGATGATGTTGCCGCGATCGCCGTAGAGGTTCATCAGCGACGGATAGAGATGGACGACGCGCAGCGTGCGCCGTTCGGACTGCACTGGTTGCTCGGGTTGGGCCGTCATGCGCCGTCCCCGATCGCGCGTAGGCCCGCCCACTGCGCCAGCCGCCCACGAACTTCAAGCAGCGCGGTGTAGGTCGGCAGCACCACCAGCCCCTCACCGGATGGCAGCGCCTCGATGGCGCCGCGCAGCGCCGCGTCGATGTCGTGCTCGTCATCCGGCGCCAGACGCGGCTCCGGGAAACCCGCATAGCCCAGCCGCAGGGCCATGTCGGCGGCACGGCTGCCGCCCACGACGACGGATGCCACGTGCGGCGCGAGGCTTTCCCAGTCCGTGTCCCAGATCCAGGAGATGTCGGTGCCGTCGGCGATGTCGTCGTTGAGCAGCACCAGCAAATGCAGGGGCAGCGGAGCGTCACCCCTCGTGGGGCGCAGTGTGCGCAGCGCTTCGTTCGTCCCGGCCGGATTTTTGCCTAGCAAGATGCGGACGGGGTGGCCGTCCAGCACGAGTTCCTCGCCGCGTCCGAAGGCGGCCCGCGTCGCGCCCAGCGTGGCCGCCGCCAGGTCCGGAGCCACCTCCAGCACGCGCGCCGCGGTAAACGCCGCCAGCGCGTTGTAGACATTGTAGAGCCCGGGCAGCGAGAGCCGCGCGCCGTAGTGTTCCTCCGCTCCATCACCGGCATGCGAACCACAATCGATGCCGAAAACAACGCCGTGCGGGTCCAACTCGATTCCAACACCGCGGACGTCCGGCAGGGGGCGGCGGCGCCCCACGCCGGGGCACTGCCAGTGGCCGAGGTGCGCGTAGAAGCGACGGTCATATACAAAATCGATGCCGCTCTGCGGGTCCCAGAGCGCGTCGGCGACCTGTGGCTCGTCGGAGCCGAGCGGTAACGCCGCCGTCGCATCCTCGATCCCGTAAAGCACCACGGGGCCCGGCGCGACCTCGGCCAGCGTCGCCACGGACGGATCGTCGGCGTTCAGCACCAACACCGTGCCCTGATCGAGCCGCCGGATCGCATCGACCCAGCGCTCGCGCACCGCCTCGATCTCGCCGTAACGATCGAGCTGATCGCGCATCAGATTCGTGATCACGAGCGCGCGCGGTGGATGTGCCGCGGCCGCCGACGGGATCGTAGCTTCGTCGGTTTCGAAGACCGCGACGCTGTCCGGGGGCAAGCGGCCCAACGGCCCGACGGCCTCCAGCAGCGACGCGGCGATGCCGCGCATCAGATTCGACCCCGCGCGATTGTGCACAACCGGGCGGCCGTCGGCGCTCAGGATTTCCGCCAGCAGGCGAGCCGTCGTCGTCTTGCCGTTGGTTCCGGTCACCAGCACGACGGACTCCAGGGGCGCTGCCAAACTGCGCACAACGTCCGGATCGAAGCGCTCCGCCACCAGACCGGGAATAGCCGTGCCGCCGCGACCCAAGCTGCGCGTAGCTGAGCGGGCCAGCTTGCCCACGACAACCGCAGCGTGCGTGCGAGGTTTCACGGCTAGGCCGGCGTCGGCTGGCCGCCGCGCAGGGCCGTCAGCATCTGCTCAAGGCCAACAAGGCCCAGGAGCCGCCCGTCCTCGACGACGGGCAAGACCTGCGTACGCGACTCCTGCAGCCGCTCCAGCGCTTCGTGTCCGGTCGCGCTCGGGTCGATCGGGGCGAAAGCATCCGCGCCCACCATCACATCGCGCGCCGTTCCGTGCAGGTACTCCTGCTCGTCCAGGATCGCGATCTGCGCGCCGGTCAGGATGCCAACGACGGTCTCGTCTTCCATGATCAAGTAGGCCGCGTTGTGGTCGATCCGGTCCCGCTGCGGCGCCAACCAGCGCAGCCCGGTGTTGGCTTCGACCGTTCGCAGCTGCGTCGACATCACATCGCGCACGCGCACGCGATCGAGGCGTTCCTCGGCGCTGGCCATGCGGTGGCTCTGGGCGGCGCCGTTATAGAGGAAGCCGCCGATCAAGATCATCCAGAATCCGCCGAAGCCACCCGATCCAAAGTCGATCAGGAGCGAGACGACCCCCAAACACGCGATGCCCGCCCCCACCACCTGACCCACGCGCGCGGCGTAGCGGGTCGAGCGGGTGCGCGAGCCCGTCAGCCCCCAGAGCACCGAGCGGAAGACCCGCCCTCCGTCGAGCGGAAAGCCGGGCAACATGTTGAACGCCGCCAGCAGCGCGTTGACGAATCCGAGCCAGAACACGACCGCCGCGAGCGAGGAGTCGCCCGCCCCACTGAGGTAATAGATACCGAAGAAAATGCCCGACAGCACCGCGCTCATGAGCGGGCCGACGAAGGCGATCAGGAACTCCTGGAAGGCCGACTTCGACTCTTCCGTAATCTGCGAGATGCCCCCCAACAGGAACAGCGTGATCCCACGCACGTGCAGGCCGTAGGCGCGGGCGAGGATGCTGTGCGCCAACTCATGCAGCAGCAGCGAGGCGAAGAAAACTAGCCCCGCCAGGAGCGAAAGCAGGATCGTCGTCAGCGTCGACGGATCCGGGTCGACGGCGTTGGGCAGGATGCTCAGCCCGAAAATAGACGTGATCAGCACAAACGAGACGAAGAACGAGAGGTCGACGGAGATCGGGATCCCCGCGACGGTGGCGATGCGAAAGCCGGAGTTACGCAGCATCGACCCGCTCTCAACCTTCCTCGTACGCCCGTCTCAGACCCGTTCAGGCCTATTCATGCTACGCCCGCCGCGAGCGCCCCGATGCGCCAGGCGTCAAGCGGCTAACCCAACTCCATCAGATGCAGCCATTCGGGCTTGAGCTGAACCTGGAAGCGAGAGCGGGTGTCCAGCGTCAAGCGGTAGTACGCGTAGGCCGGGATCTCGAGCTGCAACGGGGCGCTCTGCGGGGTGGCCACAGCGCGCAGGCGGAGGCGCATCGTGTCGCGGGCCATCTCCGCCTCGACGGTCTCCACCTCAACCACGTTCGCGCGTTCGCCTTCGGCAGGCTCGTGATCCTGCTTGAGGACGGTCAACTGCGACGCCCCGATCGCCAGATCGACCCGCGCCCCCGGCTCCAGCGTCGTCCCGTCCCCGGCACGGTCGACCAGCAGCGACTGCTGACCCCAATCGACGACGACGCGCTCCGCGTCGGCCGAGCGCACGACGGCCGGTAACACATTTTCGATCCCCACCAGCTCGGCCGCGCGTCGCGAGACGGGCCGCGCGAAGACGGTCTCACGCGGCCCAATCTGCAAGATGCGGCCCGCGTCCATCACCGCGATGCGGTCGCCCAAAGCGAACGCCTCGTCGGTGTCGTGCGTCACTAGCAAGACAGGGACTTCGCGCTCCTGGTGCAGACGACGCAGCTCCTGGCCAAGCGCGCGCCGGGTGGGTCCGTCGAGTGCCGTAAAGGGTTCGTCCAGCAACAACAGGCGTGGCTCGACCGCCAGCGCTCGAGCCAGCGCGACCCGTTGCCGCTGCCCGCCCGAGAGTTGTCGCGGCAGGCGATCGGCGAGGTCGCTGAGGCGCATCAGCGCCAGCAGCCGCTTGGCCGCCTCCGCCCGCGCCTCGGGCGACTCTCGGCGCAACCCGTAGACGACGTTCTCGCGCACGCTGAGATGCGGGAACAACGCCAACGACTGCGGCACATAGCCGATCCGGCGTTCTTGCGGCTTGCGGTCGATGCCGGTCTCGGCGTCGAACAACACCTCTTCGTCGTCGCCCGTGCCGAGCGTGATGCTGCCGCCCTGTGGTCGGTCGACGCCGGCCAGCGCTTGCAGGGTCAGGCTCTTACCGGAGCCGCTGGGGCCAAACAGAACCAGCACCTCGCGTCGCATTTCGAATGAGGCGGCCAGGGAGAACCCACGCAGTGTGCGCACAATGTCGGCGCGCAGGACGGTCTCGGGCCGGACGCTCGCTGGGGGCTCAGTCACGCGACCCCTCCAAATTGACGCCAGAGCTCAGCGGACCCCCACGCAGCAGCGCCTTGAAGACAAGCAGGACGGCGAACGAGACGGCGACGAGCACGACGCTCAGCATCAGCGCGGCGTCGAGATCGTCCTGCAACGCGTCGTAGATCGAGAGCGGGACCGTCTCGGTCACCCGCTGGAGCGAGCCCGCGAACATGATCGTGGCGCCGAACTCGCCCAGGGCTCGTGCCCAGGTCATCACGATCCCGCCCAACAGCGCGGGTGCGGCCAGCGGCACCGTGACGCGCGCGAAGGTGCGCAGTTCGCCCTCACCCAGCGTCGTCGAGACGCGCTCCAGGTCCGGGTCGACCGACTCGAAGCCGGACTTCGCCGCCTTGACGTAGAACGGCGCGGCGACGAAGAGCTGGGCCAGAATCACCGCCGTCGTCGTGAAGGCAACGGCCACTCCCGCGTCGTCGATCAAGCCACCCAGCAGCCCGTTGCGCCCGAAAGTGAAGAGCAGCGCCATGCCGGCCACGGCGGGCGGCAGCACGAGCGGCAGGTCGATCAGCGTGTCGATCAGGCCCGCCCCGCGGAAGCTGCGCCGCGCCAAGAGGTACGCCAGCGGCGTACCAAAGACCACTGTCAGGCCCGCCGTTATCGCCGTCGTAATCAGCGAGAGCCGCAAGGCGTCCGTCACGACGGGCTCGTTGATCGTCGACCAAGCGTCGCCGCTGGGCACGACTTCGACGAAGAGCGCCACGATCGGCAGCACGAGGAAGAGCACGAACGCGGCGGCGCTGGCCCAGAGCAGCGTCAAGCCGAACGGCGCCGCGGCCAAACGGGGTCGTGCGATCGCCCAACCACTCACGGCGTGCCCCCACTCGGCATCCCAAAGCCCGCCGCCACCAGGATCGACTGTGCGATCTCGCCGTTCAGAAACGCGCGGAACCGAAGCGCCAATTCGGGCTCGGAGGCGTTCGTTGTAATCGCGATCAGATAGCCGTTGCGCATGCCGGTCTCTTCCAACGGCAGCCGCAGCACGGCGTCGCCCGCGGCCAGCGCGTCGGTACTGTAGACGAAGCCCGCGTCGGCCTCCCCCAGCTCCACCTTCGACAACACTCGCCGCACGCTCTCCTCCTCCGAGACGACCCCGGCCAATACGGCGTCGGCCACGCCCAGCTCGACCAGGACCGACCGTGTCAGTGCCCCCGCCGGCACACTTGGCCCGGCGATCACGAGCCGCACGTCGCCGTCCGCCAGATCGCCGAGCGTGGCGATTCCCGCCGGGTTGTCGGCGGGGACGACCAGCGCCAGGGCGTTCGAGGCGAAGGTCCTCCCGTTCTCCACGAGCCCGCCCGACTGCGCCCGTCCGATCTGCTCCAGGTTGGCCGAGGCGAACAGATCGGCGCGGGCACCCTGCTCAAGTTGCAGCCGTAGCCGCTGGGAACCACCGAAGCTGAAGCGCAACCGTACGCCGGGCTGCTCCGCCTCGAAGCGTTCCCCGATCTCCTCGAAAACATCACTCAGCGAGGCGGCTGCGAAGACCGTCAACGTGCGTTCGCTGCTGCCACCGCCGCAGGCGAGAGCGAACGCTCCAGTCAGCACGACCGTGATCAGTGCAAGCCGGCTCGCTCCGGGCCGGCTAGGGGTCCGACGCAAGGTGTCCTCGCTCGACCAGGGCGTCGACCAGTTGGTGCACGCCGTCCAACGTCAGCGTCGCCTGCACGCCTTCGACGCGTTTGGTACCGACCAACGCCGTGCCGCCGATCCCGAACGACTGCGCGCCCAAGATGTCGGCCTCCGGCGTGTCGCCCACGAAGAAGCTGTCCTCTTTGCGCACGCCGAGTCCGAAGACCGCCTCGTCGAACATGCGCCCGTCGGGCTTCCAGGCGCGCAGCTCGTCCGAGTAGACGTGCGACGCGAAGTAGCGGCCGATGCCGAGCTCGTCGAGCACCGTGCGTAGTGCAGTGCCGGGGCTGAGGCCAGTGTTGGAGACCAGCGCCATGCGCACGCCGTGTTCGCTCAGCGACTCCAGCGCTTCGGCGGCACCGGGCAACAGTCCGGGCAGGCAGTAGATCACGGAGTCGTGGATCGCGTCGCGGACCGCCTCGTAGCCGTCGGCTCCGAGGTCGCGTTCGGGGCGCAGGGATGGGTCGAGGTGGCGCAGAAAGAGCGCGATGCGCTCTTCAGCGTCGATGTCGCGGTTCTCTTGATGCACCGCCACGAAGGCGTCGACGGTGGCCTGCATCGCGTCGCGGATCGCCTCCAGCGGCGCCCCCCAGCCCGCGGTGTGCAGAGCATTGTGCAGGCGCTCCACGCGCTCCTCGGCGCGCTTGGCGCCCAGGCCGGGTGGATCCACGATCAGCGTGCCCCACAAGTCGAAACAGACGCCACGCAACATGGGGCCAAGCATACCGAGCGGAGTCCGCTTGGCTCGCACGACAGCAACCTCAGCGAGGCATCATTCTCAGGCGGGTGAGCTGCGGGTGACCGCTAAGAGGATTTTTCTTCCTCTTTGGTGGCCTCGGTGCTTTCCTCGGCTTCGCCCTCGGCTTCGCCCTCGCCCTCGCCCTCGCCCTCTTCGCCGGGCGGGACTTTGGCCTCTTCGCGGAACTCGCGCAGGCCTGTGCCCAGCGCCTTGCCAACGCCGGACAGCCGCCCGGCGCCGAACACCACGAGTACAACGACCACGATCACAATGGCTTCTACGGGGCCGAAACTCATGCCGACTCACTCCTACAACAGCCGTCGGAATAGGGCCTACTGCTCAAGCGAGCGCCCCTCGGACTTTCCCGGCCTCGCCGGGACCCGGTCGCGACTGATGTGCCCAGCATATGGGTCTCAGCCGCCACTCGCCAGTTTCTAGGTGGTGGGCCAAGTCGCGGGCTGGCCGCTTCAGGTTTCGCGAGCGAACACCCTGAGGCGAACGGCGCTTCGCCACTCCCCATACCTTGCGCTACGCCGCTATAAAAAAATCAGTCCTTGGACAGCCGCTCGACGAAGATGCGCATGACGCCGCCGCAGATCTTGTCCTCGCCGTCGGTCGGTTCGGTCAGATCGACGTTGACCAGACGCGGCGCGCCGTCGGCCAGGGTGTCCATCGCCTCTTGCCAGACTTCGGCCTCGCCGCAGCCGCCGCCGATCGTGCCCACGAAGGAGCCATCCTCGCGCACGACCATCTTCGCGCCAGCCCGGCGCGGCGTGCTACCGAGGGTCTGCGAGACCGTCGCCAGCACGACCGACTCGCCCGAGTCGAGTGCGTCGCTGATCGCCGTGAATACTTCGTCGGTGGCCATTTTTGTCTCCGTCGCGCTGATTGTATCGGATTAACGCGCCGCGCCGCCGCGCGAGGCCCGGGACTCCAGCAGCGCCTCTCCTGCCATGGAGAGCGGAACACCTCGTCCACCACGCCGCAACAGCACGATCTCGGCCAGCACCGAGACTGCGATCTCTTCAGGCGTCTCCGCCTCGATGTCGAGCCCGATCGGCGTGTAGACCCGCGCCAGCCGCTCGGCCGGGATCCCGTCCGACTCGAGATTTTCGAGCACCGTGCGTGTGCGCCGCTTGCTGCCGATCATGCCCACATAGGCCAAGTCGTGCTGGATCACCCGGCGCAGGCTGAGCTGATCAACGATGTGCCCGCGCGAGACCAGCACGACGAAGGTGTTGCTCGTGAACGGGAAGCGCTCCAGCTCCGCCTCGAAATCGCCCAGGATGACGTGGTCGGCGAAGGGGAAGCGCTCCTGGTTGGCGTACTCCTCGCGGTCGTCCAGCACTGAGACCGACATGTGCAGGAAGGCCCCCAACTCCGCCACCGCCCGTCCCACGTGCCCCCCGCCAACAACGAGCAACGCAGCCGCCGGCTCCACCACCTCCAGCAAGATCTCCACCACCGATTCGGCTGCCTCGACGGCGCGGCGTCCTTCGAGCGCTTCACCCGTCGGGCTGAAGGCGAGCGTGGCAACGCCGTGCTTCGGGATCGCGTCGATGGCTGCCGCGGTGACCGCCGCGGCCAGGCCCGGCTCGGGACTGGAGCCCAGCGAGCCCAGCGTCGTGGCGTCGGCGTAGACCAGCAGCTTGGCCGCCGGCTCCACACCCACGCCGTCCGCCGCGCTGATCACGGTGCAGGAGGCCAGGGCGGGGCCGTCCTGGCTCGCCTCCAGGATGCGTCGCGCGATCTCGCTGATGGGAGTATTTGGCGTCATGCTGGGCGGAGCATAGCCCTCACGCACGAGCCGCGCATGCCCTCCGCCAGCGTCGCTAGCCCCGGCTCGACCAGAGGCCACTTCCACGGCGCAAAAACTAAAGGTTGAACAGCACGTGCAGCACGTCGCCGTCCTGCACTACGTAGTCCTTGCCCTCGGTGTGGACCAAGGCCAGCTTCTTGGCCTCCGCCTCCGACCCGGCTTCGACCAGATCGTGCCAGTTGGTCACCTCGGCCCGGATAAAACCGCGCTCCAGATCGGTGTGGATTCGGCCCGCGGCACGTTGGGCGTTGTCGCCTCGCTCGACCGTCCAAGCCCGGCACTCGTCCTCGCCCACGGTGAAGAACGAGAGCAGCCCCAGGATCTCGTACGAGAGCCGGATCGCGGTCGCCAGCGCGCCATCGCCAGCACCGACTTCGGACCGATACTCGGCTGCCTCGTCCGCGCTCAGATCGACGAACTCCATCTCCAGCGAGGCGCAGCCGGCCGCCGTCGCAGTGCCGAGTACTTCGTCGTCGGGCCGGAATTGCGCTGCGATGGACTCGGCGTTGCCCGCCTGCCCCTCGTCGATGTTGATCAGCGTCAACAACGGCCGGTCCGTCAGGAAGCGGTACTGGCGTAAGTCGTTGCGCTCGTCCCCGCTCAGCGTCATGGCCCGTACCGGCACGCCGTTGCCCAGGTCGCCCAGCAGTCGACGCAGGAGGCCGGCCTCACGCTCGGCCAGATCGCGCTCCGCCGCCTTGAGCGCCTTGCTCTCGCTCGCGATGCGCTCCAGCCGCTTCCCGACCA
>CAUYZA010000094.1:0-9940 GCA_963577225.1 Dehalococcoidia bacterium
TCATTCGCGCCCCGCGCCGGCCACGAATCAGGCCGTTGATGCGGTCGCGATGGATCAGCGGCGGCGACCCACCCGCGCCGTCGCCCACGCCGTCCGTCAGCATCGTCAGGACCGACTCGTAGTCGTCCTTGCTCAGATTGCGATACGGCGTTGCCTGCCGAATCAGGTCGTAGAGCGCATCCTCTTGCCAGGTTTCGCTCGCAGTCTCGGCCACGATCTGCTGGGCCAGCACGTCGAGCGGCGCCACCGGCTGGGCGACTTTGTCCAGCCGCCCCGCGTTGACGGCCCGGATCAGCGCGGCGCACTCCACCAGTTCGTCGCGGCTGGTCGGGAAGAGGCGGCCGCGCGGCGTCAGTCCCAGGGCGTGGCCGGAGCGGCCGACACGCTGCAAGAACGTGCTCACGCTGCGCGGCGACCCGATCTGGCAGACCAAATCGATCGACCCCACGTCGATTCCCAACTCCAGCGACGCCGTCGCCACCAGCGCTCGGATCTCGCCGTTCTTCAGTCGTTGTTCCAGCTGCAGCCTTCGCTCCTTGGAGAGCGAGCCGTGGTGGCTGGCGACGTTCTCCTTGCCGACCAGTTCCGTCAGGTTGTGGGCGGCCCGCTCCGCCATGCGGCGCGTGTTGACGAAGATCAGCGTCGTGCGGTGGGCCGCGACCAGCTCCGCGATACGTTCGTAGATCTCGGCCCACTGCTCCTTGGGCGCGACCGCTTGCAGCTCCGACTGCGGCACTTCGATCAGCAGTTCCAGGTCGCGCTGGTGTCCGCGGTCGACGATCACGCAGTCGGCGGAGCCGTCGCGCTTGATTCGTTCGCTGCCGACGAGGAACTGCGCGATCTCGCCGATCGGGTTCTGCGTCGCCGACAACCCGATCCGGTTGGGGCGCTCATCCACGAGGTGATCCAGCCGCGCCATCGAGAGTGCGAAGTGGCTGCCGCGCTTGTCCCGGACGAGCGCGTGGATCTCATCCACGATCAGCGTCTTGACGCTCTTCAGGATCGCCCGGCTCTTCTCCGCCGTCAGCATCAGATAGAGCGACTCCGGCGTCGTGATCAGGATGTGCGGCGGTTTGCGCGTGATCGCCGCGCGCTGGCTCTGTGGCGTGTCACCGCTGCGCACCGCCGTCGTGATGATCGGCAGCGGCCTGCCCAACTCCTCGGCGGTGGCCCGAATCTCTTGCAGCGGCCCCTCGAGATTGCGATTGATGTCGACGGCCAGGGCCTTGAGCGGTGAGACGTAGAGGATCTCGAGCTGGTCCTCCAGCTCCCCCTTCTCGGCGCGACGGATCAACGAGTCGATCCCGGCCAGGAAGGCGGCCAATGTCTTGCCCGACCCCGTGGGCGCGGCGATCAAGACGTCGCAGGCCTCCTGGATCAGCGGCCAGCCCTCTACCTGCGCATCCGTCGGCGCGTCGAACTTGCGCTCGAACCAGGTCCGCACGACCGGATGGAATCGCTCCAGGACGGGGTGTGTCGTCGATACGCTCATTTGTTCGACTGCCTCAGATTCGGAAGTCTAGCACGACGATAAGTCAGCCCCCGAGATACCCTGCGCGGCAGTCCCCACATCGATCGCTGCTCGATCGCCGCTCGGACTGCTGAAGGAGATCGCTTGTGAAGCCCAAGATCGACTGGCAACCCCTCTTCGACGAGGCGCTCGAGATCTTCGTCCAGTATCTCCAGATCGACACCACCAACCCGCCCGGCAACGAAGCGCCGGCCGCTCGCTTCCTGGGCAAGCTGCTCGAGGAGGCCGGCATCGCGACGGAGTACATCGAGATCCAGCCCAACCGCGAGGCGCTCTTCGCCACGATCAGCGGCGACGGCTCCAAACGGCCGATGATGCTCTGCAATCACACCGATGTCGTGCCGGTCGAGGCGGACTACTGGACCAAGCTCGCCTTCGCGGGCCAGATCGAGGACGGCAAGGTCTACGGCCGCGGCGCCGTCGACATGAAGGGCTGCGGCGTGATGCAGCTCATCACGATGCTCGTCTTGCAGCGCAGGGGCGTCCCGCTCAAGCGCGACCTCGTCTTCGCCGCCGTGCCCGACGAGGAGGCCGGCAGCGTCTGGGGCATGGAGTGGCTGGTCAAGAACCGCCCCGACCTCGTCGACGTTGAGTTCGAGCTGAGCGAGGGCGGCAGTGGCACCAGTCGCTTCGCCGGTCAGGACGTGCAACTCTTCTCCGTCGCCACCAACGAAAAGGACATCTGCTGGCTCAAGCTGGAATCCGTCGGCACGCCGGGCCACGGCAGCCGCCCGCATAAGGACAACTCGGCTGTGACGCTGATCAAGGCGCTCAACAAACTGGCCGACTGGGAACGCCCCGTCACCTTCACGCCTGAGACGCGTCACTACATCGAACGGCTTCAGGCGGAAGGGCTGCTCCCGGCCGAGGCCGACGACGCGGCGCTGGAGAAAATCATCACTCGCTCGCCGCACATGCACGCCATGTTCGTCAACACGCTCAACGTGACCATGATCAACAGCGGCATCAAAGCCAACGTGATCCCGGCCAAGAGCGAAGCCACGATCGACTGCCGCTTGCTGCCCGGCCAGACTCGCGAAGACTGGATCGCCCAGGTCGAAGCGATCATCGACGACGACCGCATCACCGTGTCCACCTCGGGCTGGGATCAGGGACAGCCCGTCGCCGTCGATTGGGACACGGAGCTCTATCGCACGATCGAGTCCGTCGTCACCGAGGCGATGGAGGAGGCCGTCGTCGTGCCGTCGACCTGCGTCGGCGGCACCGACAATCGCTTCCTGCGCCAGCAGGGCATCCCCGCCTATGGCTTCATTCCCTGCCTGCTCAGCCCCGAGGAGGCCATGGGCTTCCACGGCAACGACGAGCACCTCACGATCGACAACCTCAACATGGGCTGCGAGCTGATGTTCGAGATCGTCTATCGCATGTGCGCGTAGGGCTGCCGGCTCGGGACCGCTATTCCGCGAATGCCGGAGCGACTTCGTCCATCCACAGCCGCATCGATCGCTGCAACTGGTCGTTCGGGACCTGCCCCCCGGCGTTGAACCAGGTCAGGATGTGGCCCACGCCGAAATCGTCCCGCGCCGTGCCTAGCGTCTTGCGATAGTTGGATCGGTCTATAAGAGTGTCGTCGGAGGGACGGGCGTTCACACATACTGTCGGAATTTCAACTACATCGTCGCCTCATTTGGGCACACGACCGCAACCGGCTTGAACACCTGTGTAGAGACGCTGAGCATTGCTGTTCAGACTTGCCGCCCTAGTCTTGCTCGGTCTGCTTCTAGCGGCGTGTTCTAGCGGCGCTGGCGAGAGTGATCAAGGACCGTGGCCGATCATCGTCGTGGACGGCCCTGTGGAAACCCTGGTCAACGATGAATTCGACCGCACATCACTGGTCTACCCCGGCGCCCTCGAGGCAAGCGAGGGGGCTGGGGAAGACCTGCTGCTTTACTCGACCGGTGACGAGTTCGATACGGTCGTGAGCTACTACCAAGAACTCGGCATCGCTCTAACTGATGTGGATGGAGTGTCACACGTCGCTATCGTGCGTGGGGGTGGCCATGTGATTCACCTGATGGTCCGTGAGGAATCCGAACTTGTGGTGATTCAGCTCTTCGACATCAACTTGGCTGAAGCAGCGCGGGGCTCGCAGCCCTAACCCCACCGCGACCGGCTAGGCATCCACGAAAGCCGGAGCGACTTCGTCGATCCACAGCCGCATCGACCGTTGCACCTTGTCGTTCGGCACCTGCCCTCCGGCGTTGAACCAGGTCAGGATGTGGCCAACGCCGAACTCGTCCCGCACCCGCGCCAGCTGCTCGCGACACTCGGCCGGGCTGCCAACGATCGCGATCTCGTCCAAGATCTGCTCGTACGACATCTCAGCGAAACGACCAACCGGCGTGGGCTTCGGCGCCGACTCGCGCCCCGCCCGCTCCCGGCTGTTGCGCCCGGTGTTCTTGACGACGTCCAGGTAGCTCATCAGCGAATCGTGCACCTCGCGTCGCGCCTGATCGCCGTCCTCCGCGACGTGTGCCACCGTCAGCCAGGCCAACTCCGCCGCCGGCGGCGGCCCGCCGTCGAGCTTCTCCCGCAGCGTGCGAAACGTCGCTACGCGCTGTACGAGTTCGGGTCGTGTCGCCGTGATCGGCGAAACCATGGCCGGCCAGCCCTCACGCCCAGCGCGTTCGATCGACTCGTCGCTGTTCGCCGCCATCCACAGCGGTGGCCCCGGCCGCTGTAGTGGTTTCGGCTCCACGTTGACCGCGTCGTAGTGCAGGTAGCGCCCCTCGTAGCTGACCGGATCGTCCAACCAGGCCAGCCGGATCACATCGATCGCCTCGTTGAAGCGCTCCGCGCGCTCGGCGATCGGGATGCCGAAACCGTCGAAGTGGGCGCGAATGCTGCCTCGCCCGACGCCGTAGTCCAGCCGCCCGCCGCTGATCACATCCAGCGTTGCTGCCTCCTCCGCAGCACGGATCGGGTCGTGCAGCGGTAGCAGCGCCACCGCCACTCCCAGCCGGATCCGCTCAGTGCGCGCCGCCGCCGCTGCGCAGACCAATAGCGGCGCGGGCAGGATCGAGAATTCCGGGATGAAGTGCATCTCCGCCAGCCAAGCGCTGTCGAAGCCGAGATGGTCGGCCAGTTCGATCTGCTCCAGCGTCTCCCGATAGCGCGTTGCGGTGTCCTGGGCCGCCGAGCGCGGAAGCTGGAAGAAGAGCCCGTATTGCACGTGACGTCCTATTGCAGGGTGAGCCGGCTATTGCAGGGGTGAGCCGGGCAGCGGGTTGAGGTAGTAGATCGACTCCTCCGGCGCGACTTCGCGCAGCGGCGCGACCAGCTCGCCCAGCGGATCGCCCGGCTGATAGCTCAAATCCGGCATGCTGTCGAAGGCCCAGATGTCGGTCAGTCGTTCGCGAGGGCCACTCGTCGCCTGGTACGCCGTGACCAGGCCCCCGGCCCCGCTGTCGATCGTGTCCGCCAGCTTGCCCAGTAACTCGTGCGCCGCCGCCTGGTCCCCGAGGCCGACCTCCAGCACCGCCTGCATGTACTGGCGCGGCTTCTCCGGCTTGGCCGCTAGGGCCTTTTCCAGCCGCTGCTCCGTCGCGTACGGCACCTGAGCGCCGATGATGACCGACTCCTCAACCTCGAACTCCTCCAGCGCCAAAGGAATCCACTTCGCCAGTTCCGCGTCGTTATACAGCGAGGCAGAGGCCTTTTCGAACTCGGCCAGATTCTCGAAGCGAGCCAGTATCAGATCCTGGCCCATGCGTCCGCCCGAGCGTTTGAACCAGCCCAGCACGTCGAAGCCGTTGCGTTCCATCGCCGGTATCGAGACCTCGGCGTAGGCTTCCACCCAGCGGTCGAAGACCGAGTCCGTCAGGGGCTTAATTGTGTGGACGGCTTCAATGATGATGGCCAAGGTCGTTCTCCCTAGTTCAAGTCGTCTTTGATCGCGAGCAAGAACTCTCGCGTGCGTTCGAGAGTCTCCTCGTCCTGGCCCGCGATCGATGCGAGGAAGTCCGTCACGCCGATCTCGTGCAGGCGGCGCAGTTCCCGCTCCACCTCTTCCTCGCTCCCCACGATCGCCACATCGCCCGGCCCCTCCGCGCCCGAGCCGTCCAGCACGCGTCGGTACGACGGCAGCTCGCTGTAGATCGGCATTGCCTCGGCGATCGCGCTGCGCGCGGCCTCGACATCGCTCGTTATCGTCACGGGCAGCCCCGCGATCACGCGCGGCCGCGGCATGCCGGCCTCGGCCGCCGCCTGGCTCATCTCCGGCACGACGGTGCTCTCTAGGTATGGCGCGCCCGCCAGCCAGGTCGCCGTGCCGTCGGCGAGGCGACCGGTCAGCCGCAGCATCTGTGGCCCCAACGCCGCCACCACGACCGACGGCGGCTCCGCGTCCGGCACGTCCAACTGCGCGTTGACGCGATACTCCTCGCCCTCGTAGGACACGGCCTCGCCGCGCAACAGCGGCCCCAGCACTTCGAGGTATTCGCGCATGTGGCGTACCGGCTTCGAGAAGTCGAAGCCCCACATGTCTTCGATCACCATGCGGTGGCTCAGCCCGATGCCTAGCACGAAGCGGTTGCCCGTGGCGGCCGCCGTCGACAGTGCCTGCTGCGCCATCACGAACGGGTGCCGCGGGTACGTCGGCACCACGTAGGTGCCCATCTCCAGTGTCGATGTCTGATCGCCGGCCAGTGCGATCGTCGTCATCGCATCGTGGCTGAAGATGCTTGGCAGCCACCCGCTGGCGAATCCCTCCTCCTCCAGTCGCTTGAAGCCGGCCACGGTCTCGCCCAGCGTGGTCCCGCCAGGTGATGAGCTGATTCGCATCGAGTCTCCTCCTGTGTCGGCCGCTAATCGTTCTGGGTCTGAGCTGATGATCGGCGTCGCCTGCTCGTTGAAGCAACACGCTCGGGAGAGGCTAGCGGCCTCCGCCCCCAGCGGCGATTCGAGCGGCCGCCAGCGGAGACCAAGCGGCCCCAGCGGCGACCGAGCGGCCGTGAGCTACTGGCGTCCGGCCGCGATGGCGGCAAACGCCTGATCGGTCGCGCGCAAGGTCAGGTCGATGTCGGCCTCGCTGTGGGCGGCGGAGACGAACCAATTGTGGTTGGGATGCAGGTAGGCGCCCTGCTCGGTCGCCAGGTCGCACCACTCGAAGTACATCGTGTGCTCGGGATCGTCGCCGAAGTGGAACGACGGCATCGCGGTCGGGCCCGTGCTGACGAAGGACAATCCGTGCGACTCCGCCTGCGCCTCCAGGCCATCGATCAAGAGCTGCCCGATGCGGTCGATCTGCGTGAGCGCGTCGGTCCGCTCCATCTCGGCCAGCGTTGCGCTCGCCGCCGCGAACGACGAACTCTGGAAGAAGAACGAACCCGTGAAGAAGATCTTCTCCGCCGCCTCGCGCAGCGCCGCCCGGCCCAAACCGGCCGACAGCGCGTAGCCGTTCGCGATCGCCTTCGAGTAACAGACCAGGTCTGGCTCCGCCCCGAAGCGGACATGCGAGCCGCCCAAGTCGAAGCGGAACCCGGCCCGCACGTCGTCCATGATGAAGATCGCCCCGTGTTCGTCGCACAATGAGCGCACGGTTTCGAACCAGCCCTCGCCGGGCAGGTGCGACTCGTGGGGCTGGTGGTCGTACGGCGAGAGGATCACGCAAGCGATCTCCTCGCCCCGCTCGGCGAACGCCGCGCGTAGCCCATTGACATCGTTCCAGACGACTTCGATCAACTCGTCGCGATGATGGGCGGGCACGCCCGTCATCTGCGGGATCGTCCATGGTCGGGCCCCGTGGTAGGCCGTCTTCGCCTTGACGACGACGGAGCGCTCGGTGCGCGCGCGGGCCGTGTCGACGGCCCACGACGTCGCGTCGGCGCCGTTCTTACCGAAGATCGCCCAGTCCATCCCCTGCGTGCGCGCCACCAACTGCTCGGCGTAGGCCACCATCGGCTCGCCGGGCAGGCTCAGCGTGTCGCCCAGTTCCATCTGCTCGCGCACCGCCGCGTCGACCGCCGGATTGCGATAGCCCAGGATCATCGGGCCGTAGGAGCACATCCAGTCGACGTATTCGTTGCCGTCGACGTCCCAGAAGTGCGAGCCCTCGGCGCGTGCGATGAATTTGGGGTGGCGCCCACCGTGCGTGCTGCCGTTCTGGTGGCCGTAGACGCCGCGCGGGATCACCCGTTGCGCGCGTTCCCAAAGTGCCTCGCTTGCCGACAGTCGGTCGTCGCTCATGGTCGTTGTTCGCCCATCACTTGAAGTCCTGCTTGTAGCCAGCGGGGTAGTAGAATGTCTTCATCGCGTTGCGCAATTCCGCCCGGAAGTCGGGGTGGGTCACCGCGATCAGTTCCTCGCAGCTCTGGCGCACTGTTTTGCCCAGCAGTCGCGCGATGCCGTACTCGGTCACCACGGTGTCGCTGATCTCGCGCGGCACGGTCACGATCTGCCCCTCCTCGAAGCGCGGCACGATGTTCGACGCCGTCCCGGCCAGCCCGGTCGACGGCATCACCGCCACGTAGCGGCCCGTGGGACAGAGATAGGCGCCCAGGGCGAAGGCCAGATGCCCGCCCACCCCGGCCACGATCTCGGGTCCGATCGTGTGTACGCCAACCTGGCCGCTGAGGTCCATCCGCAGCGCTCCGTTGATCGCGACGAAGTTCTCGTTGCGCGCGATGTTGCGCGGGTCCAGCAGGTATTCGATGTCGCGCATCTGGTAGTAGGGGTTGCCCGCCATCACCTCACGCTCGGCGCGGGTGTTGCCGATCACGGTGGCCGTGAACTCGCCGGGATGCAGCGCGCTGTTTCGTCCGGTGATCACCCCCCGCTCGGCCAGCGGCACGCAGCCTTGGACCGTCAGCTCGCCGTAGTAGCTCAGCTCCTCCTTCTCATCGAAGGCCCCACCCAGCACCGTGTTGCGCGTGTGCTCGCCGACGCCGATTTGAATCGTGTCGCCGGACTGCACGATCTCCGACAGGTAGTGCCCGAGCGCTTCGTCCTCCGGATAGGGCGGTGGCAACTCCACATCCGGCGTCACGTCGCGGTCCGTCACCACGATGTAGTCCAGCTCCGACACGTGCAGCCAGCCGTCGCCCTCCGCCGGCAGCACGCTGGGCGTCACCTCGGCGATCACGGTTGCCGCCCGACGCGACGTCGTCACCGCGTCCCACAGACTGCCGCCGCAATTGACGTAGCCCTGTTCGTTGGGCGGCGAGACCGTGATCTGGATCTTGTCGATCGCCCAGGCCTCGCCCTCTCCCCGGCGCGCGTCCAGTGCTTTGTGGATCCCCACCAGCCAGTAGGGGTGGTAGTCGGCGATGCGGGCCTGCACGGCGTCGCGGTCGAAGGGAGTGGCGAACTGCGGCGCGATCTGGAAGGCCGCCATCGACTCCTGGTTGTACCAACCGGTGTCGGGCACAATCACCCCGCGCACCTCGACGTCGCGCAGCTCGTCGCGACGCTCGGCCAGCGCGGTCAGGATCTCGGGCGAGGCGTGCGCGGGCGGTAGCCAAAGGTGGTCGCCAGACTGAAAACTGGCCGCCGCCTCGCTGGCGCTGACCTGTTTACGCGCGTACTCCGCGCGCCAGTCAACGGTGAGATTACGCTGGCCCATGCCGCGGTCCTTTCGCGACAGCGCTGGCTTAGCGCCAGTTCTCGCGTGCAAGAAAGAGGGTCGGTAGTATAGCCGCGCGAATCATTCGTCAAGGAGTAATACCGCATGTCCGTCGTCGACCGCATGAGCTTCGGCATTTTTCTCGCGCCGTTTCACCCCCTCGGCGAAAACCCCACGCTGGCGCTCGAACGCGACTTCGAGCTGGTCGAGTTGCTCGACCGGCTCGGCTATGACGAGGCCTGGATCGGCGAGCACCACAGCGCTGGTTGGGAGCTGATCGCCTCACCGGAGGTCTTCATCGCCGCCGCCGCCGAGCGGACGCGCCACATCAAGCTCGGCACGGGTGTCTCCAGCCTGCCTTACCACCACCCCTACATCCTGGCCGAGCGCATGGTCCAACTCGATCACCAAACACGCGGTCGAGCCATGCTCGGCGTTGGACCCGGTGCCCTCGCCTCCGACGCGTACATGCTCGGCCTCGAAGCGGTCGAGCAGCGTCGCATGATGGACGAGAGCCTGGAAGCGATCCTCGCCCTCATGGACATGGACGGTCCCGTCACGCGCGAGACCGACTGGTTCACGATGCGCGACGCGCGGCTCCACCTGCGCCCCTACACCAACCCCCGCATGCACGTCGCCATCGCCAGCGTCTTCTCGCCCGCCGGCATGACTGCAGCGGGCAAGTACGGCTGCGGTGTCCTCAGCCTGCAGGCGCCGCGCCAGGGCGGGCTCGACCTCAAGGAGCACTGGGCGATGGCTGAAGATGCCGCAGACAAGGCCGAGAAAGAGGTCAAGCGCTCAGAGTGGCGCATCGTCTTGCCGTTGTA
>CAUYZA010000095.1:0-9769 GCA_963577225.1 Dehalococcoidia bacterium
TGTTCGCCGGCGGCACGATCATGGTCGCGACGTTCATTCTCCAGGAGCGCCGCGCCGCGAGTCCGGTGGTCGACCTGGCGCTGTTCAAGTCCCGCGGCTTTTCCGCCGCGATCCTGACCTCGACGCTGCAGTTCGTCGGTATGGCCGGGCTGTTCATTCTGCTGCCGTTTTATCTGATCCAGGCGCGGGGCTTCAGTCAGTTAGAGACGGGCGGGATCATGGCGGCGATGCCGCTGACGATGTTCGTCGTGGCGCCGCTGTCGGGCATACTGGCCGACCGCATAGGGCCGCGCTTCCTGACGACGTTGGCGATGGCATTGGTGGCAGGCGGGCTGCTGCTGATGTCGACGGTGCAGCTCGACACGTCCGTGCTGAGCATCATCGGACGCCTGATCGCGATCGGGATTGGGACGGCGATCTTCCAATCGCCCAACACTTCGGCGGTAATGGGCAGCGTGCTGCCGCAGCGCTTGGGGACCGCAGCGGCTTCGGCCACGACGTCGCGCACGATGGGACAAGCGATCGGAGTGGCGGTCGCCGGCGCCCTCTTCGCGGCGCAGTCGGGCGCGTTCAGCAGGAGTCGTGCGGGCCTTGGGCTGGATGAAGCGACGCTGTCGGCCGAGGCGCTCGTCTCGGGGCTGGAGCTGGCCTTCCTGGTGGGCGCCGCGATCACCGCTCTCGGGATTTTCACCGCCTGGATGCGAGGCAGCGCGCCGCCGGTGGTGGTGGGCGCCGCCGGCCCGGGTACGACCGCAGCGCGCTCGCAACCCAGCTCGCCGCCGGTGCCGATCGTGGCGATCGAACGCCGCGCGCCGCAGCGCGGCGCCGCGCCGGGTGGCGGTGGCTAGCAGTCGATCGCCGAGGGTTGCGGCTGGTTCGCTCTCAGGCCGGGCTGCCGGCTCGGCTGATCGCCTGGATCAGGCTGTCGGCACTAAACGGCTTGAGTAGGGGCTTAGGCCGTCGTCGCCCCCGCCGTCGGCGGACGAGCCGTCGCCGGAGACCATCAGAACGTGCGTGGCGGAAGTCCGTTGCGCGATCAGGCGGCGAAGATCGTGTCCCGACCCATCGGACAGAACGGTTTCGATGATGACCCGGTCATAGTGGCCCGCTTCGTCGATCAGCGACTCGGCGCCTGCCGCATGTTCCGCGCCAACGGCGTCGTAGCCGACGCTCGTCAGAACGTGCAGCATGGCCGTCCGTAGCGCAGGACGAGGCTCGACGACAAGAACCGTGCCGCGCCCCGTTGCCTGCGGCCAGGCGGGTGGGCGTGATGCCTGGCGGTCGGCCGGCACCGTAGCCGCCACGTCAATCGATGCTTCCTTCAGATCCGGCTGAACCGGGCTGATGGAATGGAGCAAAAGAAAACCGTCGTCGATCGGCACTTCGGTGCTATCGACCTCAACCGGAACTTGCTCGCCGTCCTCGCGGACCAGCAAGTGGCGTGGGCTGGGATCCGGCGCGGAGGCGTCGCCGGCGCCGAGGGGGAGCAGCGACAGAAGCGAGTCGGTGCTGAGTCGGCTCAGGTCAAGAGCCCCGTAGCCTGCCAGGGCATAGAACGGTTGATTCGCTGCCTGGATCCCCCCGTTCTCATCGCTGAGAAGCGTGGGCTCGCTCAAGACCTCGATGAGATCTGCCAGACGGAGACGTGCTGCGTCCATCGCCGACTCCTACCAGGCAGTGTCCTGTCACGCTCTTCATAACCTCTAGCAGATGATAGTCGAGCGGAATAGGTGAAGGCCCCAATCTTTGGTGGAAACCAGTGCAGCCAGCCCTTAGCGAGGGCGTTTTGCCGCCGTATACTCAGCGTCTTCGGCCGAAAAGAATGCTGAGAATGCCATGCCTGCCCTACTTGAGATTCGTGGACTCGCGGTGCAGTACGGGATCGAGGACGGAGAACCTGTGCACGCCGGCCGCGGCATCGATCTGACGGTGGCTCCCGGGGAGGTGACGGCGCTTGTCGGTGAAAGCGGCGCCGGCAAGAGCACGATTGCGCTGAGCACGATCGGGGTGCTGCCGCCAAACGCACGGCTGACGTCGGGCGAAGTTCTCTTCGAGGGTGCGGACCTGCTGTCGATGAAGGACGAGCCACTGCGCCGTCTCTTGGGAAACACCATCGCCATGATCTGGGAAGATCCCGGCAAGCGTCTGGATCCGATGATGCGGGTGGGACCGCAACTCGAAGAGGCGATGGTGGCTCATCGCGAGATGCCGAGTGCGGAGATCCGACGGCAGGTGATCGCGGAGCTGGCACTGATGCGACTCCCCGACCCGGAGGCGATCTTCGACGCGCATCCGCATGAGTTGGCCGACGGGATGGCCATCGCGTGATGCTGGCCATAGCGACGATTCTGCGGCCCAGCCTGCTGCTCGCCGACGAGCCGCTTCGATGTCGTGCTCCGGGCTCAGTTACTCGACGTGCTGCAGCGGATGAAAGAGAACGCGGACCTGGCCATGTTGCTGATCACGCATGATATGGGGGCGGTGGCGCAGCTCGCGGACCAGGTCGCGGTGATCTACGCGGGCCGCATTGCGGAGGTCGGGTCGGTGCAGGAGATCTTCCAGACGCCGCGGCATCCGTACACGGCGGCTCTGATTGCGTCGATGGATCCGTTCGTCCGCGCGCGGGAGCCACGCCTGCCCCAGATCGCCGGCGCCCCGGCCGATCTCTCGGTGCTCGCGGGCCACTGCCCCTTCCTGGCGCGTTGCGCCGACGCAACCGAAACGTGTGTACGAGAGCCGGAGCCGGATCTAGCCCCGGCGGATGCCGCCACCGACGCCCATCGGGCCGCCTGCTACAACCCGATCCCGGTGCCCGGCTAGTCAGGGGTGCTCCCCAGGGATCCTATGAGAACACGCGCTTGGCGATGTTGGCACTGATCACGACGCGTTGAATCTGGTTGGTGCCCTCAAAGATCTGGAAGATCTTGGCGTCGCGCATCCACTTCTCGACGGGCAGATCACGCATGAAGCCAACGCCACCGCAGACCTGAACCGCGTCCGTCGTCACCTTCATCGCGGTATCGGCGCCGAACGTCTTGGCCTTGCTGGCCTCCTCGGCCTGGAACGGCTCGCCGCGCGAGACCATCCATCCGGCGCGCCAGGAGAGCAGGCGGGCGGCGTCCAGCGTAATGTCCATGTCGGCCAGCATGAAGCCGACGCCCTGATGGGAGATCACCGGCTTGCCGAACTGTTGGCGGTCCCGCGCATACTCCGCGGAGTACTCGAACGCGGCGCGGCCAATTCCGATCGCGAGCGCGCCGATCCAGGGCCGAGTCGCCGCGAGCGTGCCAAGTGCGCCACTACCGCCGCTGCGAAAATCAACGTCGGGGTCGCCAAGCCGGTGGTCGGCCGGGATGCGAACATCATCGAAGGCGAGGTCCGCAGTGTGACTGGCGCGGATGCCCATCTTCTTCCAGACCTTGATCTGCGAAAAACCCTCCGTCTCGCGCGGTACTACGAAGGCAGAGACGCCGCGGAACCCGCTGCCGGGCTCCTCAGTCGCGAAGACGATGTGCAGATCGGAGATGCCGCCGCCGGTGATGAAGCGCTTGGTGCCGTTGATCACGTATTCGTCGCCATCGCGTACGGCGGTCGTCTTCATGGCACCGGCGTCGGACCCGGAATCGGCCTCCGTCAAGCACAGCGCGCCAAGCCGAAGTTCGCCGTCCTGAGGCGTGATCATCGGCATGAAGCGGTCGACCTGCTCCTGCGTCGCGATGTGGCTGACCGCCGTCGCGGCAAGGGCGTTCGTCATCATGCCCACCGCGATGCCGCCACAACCCCAGGAGAGCTCCTCCGCCATGATCAGCGGCGTGATCCCGTCCTCGCCGGCCAGGCCGCCCAGCGCCGAGCCCGACAGGCCAAGGGCAGCGCCCTTCTTGGTCACGTCCCAGGCGAACTCTTCCCGCTCGTCGTGCTCCGCCGCCACGGGACGGATTTCCTTGGCGGCGAAGTCGTGGGCGAGGTTGCGGACCATGCGGTCGGCTTCGGACGGTTCGAAATCGATCATGAGCCCGCCCCTTAGACGAAGCGGTTGATGACGCGGGCGTAGGACGAGGCGTGCAGAAACTCGTCGATGCCGGCGTCCTTAAACTGCTGGTCGAGATTTGCGATCAGGCTGGACTTGAAGTCGTCGATGTCGAGCCCGAGCGTCGCGGCATCGCCGCTGATCCGGCGCAGGCCGAGCGCGACGGTCCCGATCATCAGCAGCTGGCTCTGCCACACGTATGTGCGCCCGAACGAGGGCAGCTCCCCGATTAGATCGGGGAGCACCGTGTGCAGGAAGTTCACATGGCGCACTTCGTCGCGCAGGATGTTTCGGAAAATCTGTTTGGCGAGCGGATCGGTGTCGTCGAGTTCCAAGACTTTTTGCAGGAAGAGGGCGGCGAAGTTTTCACTGAACAACGTGGAGGTGAGCCAGTTCTCGACGCGGAAGAGCCCGAACGAGGCCATATTGCCGAAGCGATCGATCAGCCCGCGTTCGAGGCGGCTCATGCGGCCATGACCGTCCGTGAGCGTGAGGTACTTGTCCAGCACATAAACGTGGCGTGCTTCGTCGTGGGTCTGAGCGGCGAGGTAGAGGTTCAGATTCGGGTCACGCAGCTTGTGCGTGGCCTTGCTCATCATGATCTGGATCGTGTCCAGACCCATCACCTCCAGGCCCAGAAAGACGTTGAGCATGCGCAGCCAGGCTTCGCGCTTGTGCTCGGGGATCTGGGGACCGTCGCTCCAGTCGATATCCTTGTCGGCGTTCCAAACCCTGTCGCTTTGTTGGCGATAGAGGGTCTGGAAGACATCGCTTTGACCATCGGACGAGGGACGCCGAACGGCAGCGGGCGACCGGTGCATCAAACGACTCCTTCGGGCTCTGACCCGAGCGGAGTATATCCGGACCTCGCCGCTTTGGTGGGCTGAATCTCAAGCGAGGTAGAACTGATCCTGCGCTCGCCAAACGCGAATAGTTCGCATTTCAACACGATGTAGGTGCGCCACCAGATGGGCACGAGTGTGGGGTCGGGAATCCCTACTTGCCCGCAGCCATCGACGATGGGAAAGTCCGCGACCTGAACGGAATGGGCGGCGGGGTTCCACAGCCGCTTTGCGCGAGCCGTACTGGGTCTGGAATCGCAATCGGACTCAGAGACGGCGGAGGTATACTGGCGTTATGGCGGATGAAGAGACGACCCCTGACAGCTCCGATCTCGACGATAAGATTCGGGCGATCGCGGAAGCGGACGTCCTGGTGGTGGGCTTTGATTGCCTCGCTGAACGACTCCTGATCGACGCCCGGCGGAACGATTCCGCCGGCCCCTATGTCCGAGTTGTCCAGCCTGTCCGAAACCCCCAAGAACGGCTGAGGCAACTGCGCGATCTCCGGCCGGGATTCAATGATCCTGAGTCGTTTGTCTTCTTTCCAGGCGTCGTACGGGTGCGCCGCTTCATCGACGAGGGACACTTCGACCGCATCCTCGAGCGCTGCGAAGGCGACCCTCGAGCGATCGAGGACTGCCAAAAAGCACTCGACGAACTGCTGGCGCTGGACGTCGAAGATCTGCGTCAGGCACTCGTCGGCGGCGACCGCTACCACACGAAGTACGAGCGCGGCGGCGAGTGAGCCCCTCAGCCAGCTAGAGGCTCTCCTGAAGCTATCCGAAACGCCTGAGGCTTAGTCAGTGCCCGCCCTTGCAAGGCTGGCGTCGTCCCGGCTACACTCCGACCGCTCACTTCCTACGTGTTGAGGAAGATTTTGAGGAAGCCGAAAGGGGCGGGTCGCTTGGCTCAGAGGTCGGCAACCGGCGGCGTCAGTGCACGCACGCGTCGTCGCAACTGTATTCACCATTGGCAGATCGATCGGCCGGAGGCTCAGCACTCGCGTGGTGTGTGCGCGAAGTGCGGGGCGACGAAGAAGTTCCTCAACTACGGCGAGGAGTTGCGGCTGCCCTTCGGGCGTCGGCGGAACTTCTAATAGCACTGGCGACAAGGACGTCACCTGAACTCGAGTGGAATGGAACCGGACGCAGGTCCGGTTCTGTCGTTAATCGTTCGGTCAATTCGGTGGGCGGCCGACGGAGCACCAAATTGGCATGCTGCGGGGCGCGACACTCGCGCGCTTCGGCAGCCCGGTCCACCGTTCTGTCTCTCCGCCTTGCTGGCGTGACAAAGGACGTAACGGCGCGTGCCACGGCACTCTGGCCGCGCGTCATTATCCCGGGTGAGAGGCGCAGGGCCGCCTACTCAGGAGCGCCGACGGCCTCGATCCGAACGGCGATGATCGGCTCGCGGTCTTGGGCGAGCAACGCGTACGCCGCTGGGGTGAGCTGAAGCTCCTCGGGGAACGTGCCGGCCGCGACGATCGTGAGCCGGATCGTCTTGCCGACGAACTGGGCGGCCTCCTCGTCGCTGAGCAGTGGAGCGCCGGGCAGACGTGTCAGCTCCACTACAGTGCCGGCGCCCCAGATGCTTGAGAAAGCCATCGTGGGGTCCGTTGGGTCATAGCTGACGCCGGCGGCAACACTGCCTTCCGGAACGGGCCGGGCGGCTCCCCGCTCGAGCAGGACGGGCGCCCCGTTGAGGTCGGCCGGAGTAATGATGCGCGGTGTCGCGGGAACGACGCTGTCCGCTGCCGCCGCGTCAGCAGCAACGCCTTCGCTCGCGTCCGCGGTGCCCGGGGAATCCGCCGCGCTGCCGTTGATTCCGTTGGCAGCGTCGTCCGCGGTGGTACCGGTGGCACCATCACCGGCTGAGGCCGCAGCGCCATCCGCCACGTCTGTCGCACCGTCGCTGGCGGCACCGGCCACCACCGCGGGGGGCGCCGGAGCATCGTCGTCAAGCAGCGCATCGATACCGAAGAAGACGCCAATACCGAGGCCCGCCAACGCGGCGACCGGAAGCAACAAGCGAAAGATGGCGCCGAGATTGAACTGCGGCGGGCGCCGGGGCTGCCGGTCACGCGGCAGGCGGAGCGGTTTGCCGGGGTTGTAACTGAGGTCGTTCTGACCGCGCACGCGGACGGAGGCGCTGGGCAGCTCCCGAAAGCCGCGGCGTGATTGATGCACGCTGGCGGCTCGCACGCCGCTCGTGGCGGATGTTGATTGGGGCGGGCGTCGTTGCATCGATGGATAGTACTCCGCTGAGCTGCTGGGACGCCTCAGGCTAAGCTGGATGGGTGCAAAAGAAGTCGATCCGCTGCCCCAACTGCACACAGTCGACCGAGGTCGGAGTGCCGCCCGACGAGGGCAGGCCACGGCGTGTGGTCACGACGTGTCCACACTGTTCCTATGACCTCGTGGTATCGCGCGAGACCGACGGGATGCGGATTCGAGCCTGCTTACGCTGGGAGACCACCTGCCCCTATTGCAAGGAGGCGACGGTGGCGCGGGTGCCACCCAAGGGTCAGCTACGCCGCAAGGAACTGACTCCCTGCGAGGCTTGCCGGCGGCCGCTCATCGTGGAACGTCGCGAAGAGGGCAAGCTGGTCCTGCGAGCGCATCGGGGCATCATCGAAGGCATGGTCCTCTAGCGAGTTCCGGCCGACGCCTTCCGGCCCGGCGACGGTAGAGTGAGCCAACCGAGACTGCCGACGGACTGAAGCAGCGCGAGGTTCGATGGATCGCCCGCGGTTGGCCCCGAGCGACAATTTCCCGCGTCTGCTGCGTGGCCGCGAGTCGCAAGTCGGCTGGTGGGTGCTGGCGGCGATCGCGCTGGTCTCGTTCTCGCGCGTGGCATTCTTCAACCCAGTCCTGGGCGTGTTCGTGCAGCCCTTGGAGGATGAGTTCGGCTGGAGCCGCGCGACGATCGCGGGCGCGCTCTCGGTTGGCACGATCGTGGGAGCGCTGCTCTCGCCCCTGATCGGACCGATCGTGGATCGGCACGGTGGACGCGCATTCATGGTTGGCGGGGTCGTGCTGGGCGGCGTTCTGCTGATTCTGTTGGCGGCGATTGACTCTGCCTGGCAGTTCTATCTCCTCTTTGGGGCGGGCCGGGCGATGGTGACGGCCGTTCTGGAGATCGCGATCACCGTGACGATCGCGAATTGGTTCATCCGTGGGCGCGGCCGCGCGACCGGGTTGATGCTGATCGGGACCCGTGGCGGCATGGCATTGATGCCCCTGGTGGTCCTGCTCTTCATCACGCTCTTCAACTGGCGGGCTGCGTTCGCCGCCCTGGGTGTCCTGGTGCTCCTGATCGCCGTGGTGCCGCCTTGGCTCTTGGTCCGACGCAGGCCCGAAGACCTGGGGCTGCGACCGGACGGCGAGTCAGCTCAAACGGCAAAGATGAGCGGCCCGGGCGCGCACGATCCGGTCTGGACGGCGCGACAGGCAATCCGGACCCGGGCGTTTTGGCTACTCCTGTTCGGCACCAGCACGTTGTTCGTCGTAGGTGGGGCGGTCAACTTCTCGCTCGCCTCGCACCTGGAGGACAACGGGCTGTCGCAAGGCACCGCCGTCGCGGTGATCGCGGTCTGGGCGACGGTCGGGCTGGCGGGTGGGATCCTGGGCGGCGAGATTCGCGATCGCTATCCGCTGCGCTACGCCCTGCCGATCTGCTTGCTCTTCACCTCGGTGGGGATCGTTTGGCTGATCTTCGTCGAAAACGAGTGGATGGCCTACGTCTTCGCGATCTGGCATGGGATGGCGTTCGGGGTGCAGTTACCGCTCAATCAGGTCTCGTTCCCGGATTACTTCGGGCGCTGGTCGATTGGGGCGATCCGTGGGATCACTGCGCCCGTGCAATTCGGGCTCAACGCGGGTGGCCCCTTCGTGGCGGGCGTCGTGTTCGACGCGCGAGGCTCGTACGACCTGATCTTCGCCGTCTTCGTAGGACTGTTGCTGGTCGGCACGGTGCTGATCTTCCTGGCGCGGCCACCGCAGCCGCCCGGCACGCGGGCGCCGCCGCGACGAAACTAAGCGCCGATTGTTGCTTCGAGGTCGGCGCGCATGGCGACGACGTCCTGTTTGAGCTTGATCACCGCGGCGCGCCATTCGAAGAAGGCAGGGCCGTTGGGGTCGTCGCGGATGGCGTCCTCGATCAGGAGCGACAAGCGGTCGCTCTGGGCGTCTTGGCACCAGAAGTAGTTGTGGTTGAAGCATGGGCCGGGTCGCACCTGGCCGTCGGTACGGCCGATTTCGACGCAATACCAGGCGACGATGCCATCCCAATGGTCGATGAAGCGGTCGACGGCGAGGTAGCAGATCAGGTCGTCGAACTCGGTCCACTTCTGGAGCACTTCCAGCACCGCCTGATCGACGTTCGTTGCGTCGCTGCCGGCGGCGCGCAGATCACCGGCGAAGCGCCGAAAGAGGGTGACATCGGGTTGGTCCGCCGCCGGGATGGTCTGGTCGAGCGCCAGCAGGTAGGGGTCGGCCTGTTCGTGCTCGGGCCAGATCTCCTTGTAGAGATTGCCCTCGCCGCCGTCCGAGAAGTTGGCGGCGACGAGGCGATCATCGATCTCTTCCACGATCACGAAGAGCCCTTGTGGCTCGCCGTTGACGCTGAGCTCGGCGAAGGCGGTTCGGGGTGCGACGATTCCCGCTTCGCGGAAGAGGCCGTAGCCGAGTGCGTCGTGCAGCTTGTTGGGGTCGCCGTTCATGGAATGGAAGTTGAGCCGCTTGAGCCCGAAGAAGCGGCCGCGACTGTCGTAGTGATTGAACTTGAGCTTGAAGGAGAGCTTGTCGCAGATGCGGTTGCCCTGCTGGTCGTGACAGAAGCGAAGGGCACCGAAATTGCCCTTGTAGCGCAAGCCGACGTCGTCGAAGCTGGCGCCGTCGAA
>CAUYZA010000096.1:0-9718 GCA_963577225.1 Dehalococcoidia bacterium
GTCGGAAAATCGACTGTAGCTACCAATCTCGCCGTCGTCTTGGCCCAGGCCGGTGCCCAGGTGGGCCTGATCGACGCCGACATCACGGGCCCCAACCTGCCGCGCATGTTCGGCCTGCCAGCCGGCTTCCAGCAGGACAGCGATCGTGGCCTGCATCCCGTTCTGCGCGAGGGCGTTAAGCTCGTCTCGCTTGGCTTCCTGATCCCGCCCGGATCGCCTGTCGTCTGGCGTGGCCCGATGATTGGCTCGGGGGTGCGACAGTTGATCCACGACGTCGAGTGGGGTGAACTCGACTACCTCTTGATTGACCTCCCGCCCGGCACCAGCGACGCTTCCATGTCGATGGCGCAAGAAGCCCCCATCGCCGGTGCGGTGATTGTCTCCACACCGCAAGCCGTCGCGCTTGAGGATGCGGAGAAGGCGGTCACCATGTTCGAAAAGCTCGACGTGGCGGTCTTCGGCATCATCGAAAACATGTCCTATTTCATCACGCCCGACACCGGGCAACGCGTCGAGATCTTCGGCCACGGCGGAGCAGAAGACGCCGCCGACGATCTCGCGATCGACTTTCTCGGCGAGATTCCCCTCGAACAGTCCGTCCGTGAGAGCGGCGATGAGGGGAAACCCATCGTCGTTTACCATCCAGATTCTCCGGCCGCTCTGGCTTTCACAATGATCGCTAAACGGATCGCTGCAAAGATCAGCGTTCTCGACCTTGTGCAGGCCTAACCGCCGGTTAAAGTGAAACGAGCGGGCCAGACGCCCGCCGGATATCCCGTGACAAGATTCTTCCATCGTACTGACGACGACACCCCTGAGGCCGAACGTTCTGAAACCCCTGCCGTCGACGCCGCCATAGAGGAGGCGCCAACGGCGCGGCGCGCCCCGCGCCGGAGATCGAGCGCGCGTAAGTCGACCAGTGGGGCGCGCAAAACCACGACGACGACCGCAGCCAAGAAGGCGACGCCTAGCCGGCGCGGCAGCGCGCGCAAGGCCGATAGCGCGGATTCCAATGAGACCGCGGCCAAGAAGACGACTCGTCGTCGGGCGCCGCGCAAGGCCGCTCCCTCTACGCGGCCCGCAGCGACGCCCGCAGTTCCTCCAAGCGAAGAGGACGAGGTCCACGAGTTGCTGGGGCTCCTGCGCGCCCAGGGCAGCCTGATCGAAACGCAGAATGAACTCCTGAAGTCGCTCGTCGACGCCCAAGCGGAGACAATCCGCGCCATCCGTGGCGTCGGTACCTCGAGCGTGGGCGACGGCGGTCCGGCGATGGAGGTCATGCTCCGGCTGGCCGTCTTCGTCGATGTGCCCAACATCCTCTACGCGGCCGAGCGTTCGGGCGTCGTCTTGGACTGGGGCAAAGTGTTGGATTTCCTCTCCACTGGCCGCACGCTCGTGCGGGCAACGGCCTACGCCCCGATCTCCGATGACCCAGCCGCCCGACGCGAGAACGAGCGCTTCGTCGTGCCCTTCATGGACCGCGGCTACCGCATCGCCACGAAGCCGCTCAAGCGTTTCACCGGCGGCAGCGTCAAGGCCAACTTCGACGTCGAGCTCGCCGTCGATATCGTCACGATGGCGGACCGGCTCGACGTGATTGTCCTTGTCTCCGGCGACGGCGACTTCCGTCGCGTCGTGGAGATGGTGGGCAACCGCGGCGTCCGCGTTGAGGTGATGGCGTTTGGCAACAGCACGTCGCAGGACCTGCGCGAGAGCGCCGATCGCTACATCGACATCGCCGCCTACGTGCCGGATCTGACCAAATAGGCCAGCCAGCGTCGACTGGATCCAGTCGCCGAGTTCGACCTAGACCGCGTGCCAGACCCGCTTGCCGTCTTCGCGCACGGCGTGGCCCAGCCCCGGGAAGGGGAAGTGCCCGCTGGCGATCAGCGCGCCCTCTTGCTCGATCTTGTCGAACAGGGCGTGACGGCTCTTGGTCGACGTGTCCTTGTCGATGTCGGCCCCCGGGCACCAGTCGGTTTCCGTCAGTTGTACCGGCTGGTGTGCGGCGTCGCCGATCAGATACGCTTTCTCGTTGCCGCTCTGGACGACGAAAGAGACGTGGCCGGGCGTGTGACCCGGCGTCGGGATCGTGACGACCTCGCTGGTGACGGCGTGTTCGCCTTCGACCAGGTCCAGCAGGCCGGCCGACTCGATCGGCGAGAGCACGTTGTCGTAGGCCGCGGCGGTGCGCAGTTCGTCGCTGCCGGTCCAGTAGTCCCACTCCACTTGCTGCACGACGTGACGGGCGTTGGGGAACAGCGGCGTCGGGGTGCCGTTCTCGTCGGTGGTGTTCCAGCCGGTGTGGTCGAAGTGAAGGTGGGTGAAGACGATCACATCGACCTCCGACGGCTTCACGCCGGCCTCCTCCATCACGGAGGGCAGCGCAGGCGGCGTCTTGGCCGGCATTTGGACTGGCCGTCCGCCGAGCCCCGTGTCGACGAGGATCGTCTGGCCTTGGCTGCGGATCAGCCAGGAGCCGATGTTCAGGGTCAGGTTGCCGTCGCCGTCGAGGAACTGGCCGTACGGCTCCCAGTCGCTCTCGGCGGTTGAGTCGAAGAATGCGGTCGGTGGGATGCCGGCCACGGTGTCCTGGATCGCGATCAACTCGGCGCTACCAACCGAGACCTTGTGGAAGTTGCCCATCGCTCAGCTCCTTATTGCGCCCGGAGCTGGGGTTCAGGCGCTCTCTTCTCGCAGCGCCGCCAGTCGGGCCTGCGCGAGGTTAGCGTATTCCTGCTCCGACTCGACCAAGACCCAGTTGCGTCCCAGCTTCTCCGCCGCGACCGCCAAGGTCCCCGCTCCGCCGAACGGGTCCAGTACCAGTTGGCCCGGCTCGGAGCCGAGCTCGACCAGCCGCTCCAGCAGGCCGAGCGGCTTTTGCGAGGGATGTTTGCCCAATTCCCTCTCACTGCGCGGTGTAACGGCGAACTCCCATAAATTTCGCATCTGTTTGTCGTTGTTGAGTTCCTTGGCCCGCCAGTAGTTGAAGGTCCACTTGGTGGCTTTGTCCTTGCCGGCCGAGGCGCCGTTGACGGCCCAGATCAGCTGCTCGGTGCTCTCGGTCAGCATCCGCGCGGTGATGTTGGGCTGGGCGTTGGGCTTGTACCAGATGACGGAATTGAGCACGCGACGGTTGAGCCCGCTCTGCAGGATGAAGCCCAACTGGTAGATGCTGTGGAAGGTGCCGAAGACGAGGATGTTGCCGTTGGGCTTGACGACGCGACAGACCTCGCGCAGCCAGTCGACGTTGAACCGGAAGAATTCGTCCTCGCTGAAGGTGTCCCACTGCTCCTGCATCGTCACGTGCGAGGAGAAGGCCCAGCCCAGCCCCTTCTTCTTCGACATGTTGAAGGGCGGGTCGGCGATGCAGTGGTCGACGCAGTCGTCGGGCCAGCCCCGCATCACCTCCAGGGCGTCGCCCAGGATGACGTCGTTGGGCTTTGGCTTTTTCTTGCGCGCCATGTGTTCATTTGATCACATGGCCGATCGATAAGGAAGCCCGGATTGGGGCGCTATTTTCCCCGCGCCGCCCGGAACTCCTCGTGCGGCGGTACTTCCTCCCCCACGACGTACAGAAAGTAATAAGAGCCGAAATCGCCGAGGAACTTGAAGTCCTTGCGCAGCCGCTTCACCTTGGCCTCGAAGTCGTCTCCCAGCGTGCCGAAGTACTTCTTGATCGAGCCGTGCTCCTGCTCCAGTTCGATCAAGCGCTGCGCGTTGGCGACGACGGCCTCTAGCTTGCGCCGGTTGCGGATCACGCGGGTGTCCTGGGTCAGGGCGTCGATCTCGTCGGCGTTCATCTCCGCCACGGCGTCGATTTCGAAGTCGTGGAATGCCTCGCGGGTCGTCGCCCACTTCGCCTCGACGACCTTCCAGGACATGCCGCTCTGGAAGCCAGCCTTGCTCATCACTTCGAGGTAGTCGCCCAGCGCTTTGGGCTGGATCTGGTCGGGGACTCCGTACTCGTTGGTCATCGGGCACATCCTTGGCAGGCGTCGATGCTAGCCGAGCGCGCCCGCCTAGATCCGGATTGTTCCTTGCATCACCAGGACTGCTTCGCCGCCGATCCTCGGCGGCCCCACCACTCCCTCTGAGACGAACTCCACCTCCGCCTGTACTCGCCCCGGCCGCTGCATGAAGTCGCCCTGTTCGAAGCGATACGTGCCCGGTTCGACCAGCCCGTACTGCAGCATGTAGGCCGCCATCCCGCCCGACGCCGATCCGGTCACCGGGTCCTCGAACAGACCCGTGGCGGCCGGTGCCCAGTGCCGGCTGTGCGCCGTGCTTTTCTCCTCCAGCGTTTCCTCCGTAAAGGCGTGAAGGCTGAAGAACTTCGCGCGTTCGCGCAGCTCCAGGAGCCGGCCCGCATCGGGGCTGGCGTTCTTCAACGCGGTGAGCGACATCAGCGGCACCATCAGTTGCGGTGTGCCGGTGCTCACGATCTGGACTGGCAGGTCGGGTCGCACGGAGTTCTCGGGCACGCGTAAAACCGTCGCGAGTTCGCTGCGATTGAGGCGACGGCCAAACTCGGGCTTGAGCTGCGTCATCACGTAGAGCGTGCCGCCCGGCTCCTGCTGTCGTCGCTCGACGCTGATCACATCCGCGGCGAGTTCGAGGCTGACCCGACTCTGGTCGGCGTCGATCAGGCCGAGTTCCGCCAGCGCGTGCACCGTTGCGATGGTCGGGTGCCCGGCCAGCGGAATCTCCTCGGCCGGCGTGAAGTAGCGACAGCGGAAGTCGGCGACCTGCGACGGCAGCACGAACGACGTCTCGGAGAGGTTCATCTCGCGCGCGATCGCCTGCATAGTCTCACAGTCGAGCCCATCGGCCTGGGGCAGGATCGCGCAGGAGTTGCCGAGCAGAGGGGTGTCGGTGAAGGCGTCGACCTGCACCATTTCGTAATCAGTCATTGCCGGCTTCCCTCCGGCAGTCCATCGTCTCGTGCGAAACGACCCAATCCAAGCTCACGTCTCCCTGCCCTTGAGGCACGATGTCGACCACTTGGCGGGCGAAGCAGAGTCCGATCGCGACTGCGCCGCCGCGTGCCCGGCTGGCAGCCAGGAACCGGTCGTAGTAGCCGCCGCCCATGCCCAGCCGTCCTCCCCGCCGATCGAAGGCGAGGCCGGGCACGAGCACGACATCCAGCGTCGCGACGTCGATTTGCTCGCAGTCCGGGCCCGGCTCCCACAGCCCCAACGCCGACTCCATCAGGTCGTCCAGCGATTCGATGCGCTGGTGGTCCAAGTCCCTCGTCCCGGCCACGACGCGCGGACAGACGATTTTCTTGCCCCGATCGAGGAGGTTCCGCACCAGTTCCCATGTCTCGATTTCACCCGGTAGCGTGCCGATGAAGCTGTGCACGATATGCGCCGCGTCGACGAGCGGATGCGCCAGCACGGCCGCCGCGACCTCCGCCGACTCGCGTTCACGCTGAGCGGCCGGCATCGATTCCCGCACTCGGCGCATCTCGCGTCGCAGAGCGGACTTCGCATCGCCGAGTTGGCCGGCCATCTAAAAGACGTCGAGCAGTTCGAAGCGAGGGCCGTCCTTGCAGCAGAGACGCACGCCTTTGCGCGTGAAGACCGCGCAACCGGAGCAGATGCCGAGCCCGCAGGCCATCTCCGTCTCCATCAAGACCTGGACCTGGCGTCGCATGTTGTCGTGGCGTACGACCTCGGCCATGCTGCGGAACATTGGCGTGGGACCGCAGGCCAGCGACTGGTCGGCCCAGGGCAGGTACTCCGCGAACTGCTCCGTCACCAGCCCGGACTGGCCCATCGAACCGTCCTCCGTCGCGACGGCGTACTCCACCTCCGACGGCAGCATTTCGGCCGGGAAGACGCCGTTGGCGTCGCGCGCGCCGAAGCAAAGCGTGATCGAGCGCCCCTTTTCGATCTGTTCGTCGGCCAACGCAACCAGCGGTGCGATGCCGACGCCACCGCCCACCAGGAGGAGATTGCCCGCCGCCGCGTTGATCTGGAAGCCGTGTCCCAGCGGTCCAGTGATCAGCGTGGACTCGCCCGACGCTTGGGCCGCCATGCGCGCCGTCGCGTCGCCCACGATCGCGTAGAGCAGCGCGAACTCGCGCTCACCCTGCCGTTCGCGGAAGCGGTAGTACGAGAAGGCACGCGGCAGCAGCGGGTCGAGACTGGAGCCCGCCAGGGAACGCGGCTGCACCATGACGAACTGGCCGGGCGCGGCGCCGTGGGTCAGTTCGCCGCCGCGGTACCAGGTGACGAACGTGCCGGGGTAGATTTCGTCCGTCTCGACGACGGTCGCCTCTAGGTGATGCAATATCGCTCAGGCCTCCCCAGTTGGTTGCGATGTCGGCTGGGACGCCTCGGGCTGAGTTTCGTCGGCGGTGTATTCCTGCATCGTCAGCACGCTGTAGTCGCTGCGACGGGAGATCAGCGAGCGGACTGCGTGGATGGCAGTGTCGATGCTGGAGAAGAGCGGGATCCGCGTCTCCACGGCGGCGCGTCGGATGTGGAAGCCGTCGCGCAAGGCGCCGCGCCGCCCCTCCGGCGTGTTGACGACGAGTTGCACGGTCTGGTCGCGGATGATGTCGACGACGTTGGGGTGCTCCTCCGAGAGTCGTTTCGGCACCACCGTCGCTTTTAGGCCAAGCCCCCGTACCAGATCGGCCGTGCCCTCGGTCGCGTAGAGGGTGTAGCCCGCCTCCCCGAGCTGGCGCACCATCTCGATCGCATCGGGCTTGTCCTGGTCGGCGATGCTGAGCAGGGCCGCGCCACCCTCGGGCAGAGCGGTGCCCGCCGCGAGCAGGGCCTTAGTCAGCGCGCCGTTGAGATCGCGGTCGATGCCCATCACTTCGCCCGTCGACTTCATCTCCGGGCCGAGATACGTATCGACGCCGACCAGCTTCGCCATGCTGAAGACCGGCGCTTTGACGGCGACGAGGTTGCGCGAGGGCCAGAGCCCATCGGCGAAGCCTTGTTCCGCGATCGATTCACCCAGCATCACGCGCACGGCGATGTCCACCATCGGCACGGTCGTGACTTTGCTGAGGAAAGGCACCGTGCGGCTGGATCGTGGATTGGCCTCGATCACGTAGACCTGGCTCTCGGCATCGGGAGCACCGTCGCGATCGCGCATGATCACGTACTGGATGTTCATCAGTCCGCGTACGTCGAGCCCCAAGCCGATCCGGCGCGTGTAATCGACGATGTCCGCGCGCTCTTGGTCGCTCAGATTGGGCGCGGGGTAGATCGCCATCGAGTCGCCGGAGTGGACCCCGGCGCGTTCGATGTGCTCCATGATCCCGGGGATGAGGACGGACTCGCCGTCGCAGATCGCGTCGACTTCGACCTCCACCCCGGCCAGGTATTTGTCGATCAGGACCGGCTTCCCCGGCGACGAGGCCAGTGCGTTGGCCATGTAGCGCGCCAGCTCACCCGCCGCCTGAACGATCTCCATCGCGCGGCCGCCCAGCACATACGACGGCCTCACCAGAACGGGATAACCGAGGGTGTCGGCCGCGCGTACCGCGTCCTCGACGGAGAGCACGGTGGTGCCCGGCGGCTGGGGGATGCCGAGACCCGCCAGGAAACTCTCGAAGCGCTGACGATCCTCGGCCAGATCGATCGCTTCCGCGGAGGATCCGATGATCGGCTGCGCCGCGTTCTGCAGTGGAGCGGCCAGGTTGATCGCGGTTTGGCCACCGAACTGCAGGATCGACGGCACCTCGCGCACGGCCTGCCCGTTGGCGCCGTTCGCCGCTCCCGACTCGTTCTCCAGGATGTCTCGCGTCGCCTCTTCGTCCAGCGGTTCGAAGTAGAGCCGGTCGGAGGTGTCGAAGTCGGTTGAGACGGTTTCGGGGTTGGAGTTGGCCATGATCGCGGCGTAGCCCGCGCCGCGCAGCGCCTGTGCCGCCTTGACCGAAGCGTAGTCAAACTCGATGCCTTGGCCGATCCGGATTGGCCCGCTGCCGATCACGAGCGCGCGCGGCGAGTCGTCGGGCTCAGCCTCGTTCTCCTCCTCGTAGGTCGAATAGAAGTAGGGCGTCTGCGCGTCGAACTCCGCCGCGCAGGTGTCGACCATTTTGTAGACGGGGCGAATGCCCCACTCGATGCGCTGCTGCCGCAACTGCTCGGTGACCGACCCCTGCAGGTTCGCAATCTGCTCGTCGGCGAAGCCCATACGTTTCGCTTCGCGTAGCAGCGTCGGCGTGAGTGGCTCGGAGAGCAGCCGTTGCTCCATCCGGATCAACGCCAGCATTCGATCGAGGAACCACGGATCGACTTTGGTCCGCTTGGCCAGCTTGAGCGCATCGGGATCGCGCCGCAGCGCCGCCATCAGGTGCCAGATGCGATTGTCCGTGGCTGTTTCGCTGGCCAGCGCGGCATCCTCTACCTCACCGTCCTCCCAGAGCAGGGAGCGGCTGCCGACCTCCAAGGAACGCACAGCCTTCTGCAGTGACGCCTCGAAGGTGCGGTCGATCGCCATCACCTCGCCGGTCGCCTTCATTTGCGTGCCTAGCGTGCGGTCCCCGGCGCCGAACTTGTCGAAGGGCCAGCGCGGGATCTTGGTCACGACGTAGTCAAGCGCCGGTTCAAACGAAGCGACGGTCTTGCCGGTGACCTGGTTCGTAATCTCATCCAGCTTCTTGCCGGTGGCAATTTTCGCGGCGACACGCGCGATCGGGTAGCCGGTGGCTTTGCTCGCCAGTGCCGACGACCGGCTGACCCGCGGATTCACCTCGATCACGTAGTACGGCAGTGAGCCGTCGTCCGGCATCTCGCCCCAGTCGACGAGGTCCAGTCGTGGGGCCAGCGCGAGTTGCACGTTGCAGCCGCCTTCGATGCCAAGCGCCGTGATGATCTTGATCGACGCTGATCGCAGCCGCTGATAGTCCTTGTCGGACAAAGTCTGGCTTGGCGCCACGACGATCGAGTCGCCGGTGTGCACGCCCATCGGGTCGAGGTTCTCCATGTTGCAGACGGTGATGCAGGTCCCGGCGCCGTCGCGCATCACTTCGTACTCGATCTCTTTCCAGCCGAGCAGAGACTTCTCGACCAGGATCTGGCTGATCGGGCTGGCGTCCAGCCCATTCCAGGCGATCTCGTTGAACTCTTGCTCGTTGTGCGCGAAGCCGCCGCCAGTGCCGCCCAGGGTGTAGGCGGGCCGGATCGCGACGGGCAGTCCGATCTCGCGCATCGCATCGCGTGCCTGGTCGAGCGTGGTGCAGATCACGCTGGGCGGGATCGGCTCGCCGATCTCCTGCATCAGGTCGCGGAACAGTTGCCGGTCCTCCGCCTGCTTGATCGCGCTCAGCGGCGTGCCCAGGAGTTTGACGTCGTATTTGTCCAGCACCCCGGCCTCGTGCAGATCGACAGCGAGGTTCAGCCCGACCTGCCCGCCCAACGTGGGCAGCAGCCCGTCGGGCCGCTCGCGCGCGATGATTCGCTCGACGACCGCTACCGTCAGCGGTTCAATGTAGACACGGTCGGCGACGCCTTCGTCGGTCATGATCGTGGCCGGGTTGGAGTTGACCAGGACCGACTCCACGCCTTCTTCGCGCATCGCTTTGCAAGCTTGCGTGCCTGCGTAGTCGAACTCGGCGGCTTGCCCGATCACGATCGGGCCACTGCCGAGGATGAGGACCTTCTTTGGCTTGGCGTTCGACTGGGTCATCGCTACGCCGTCCGAGTCGGTTCTTGCCCGTCGGGAGACGGCTCAGTTGGCGACGCGCTGGGCG
>CAUYZA010000097.1:0-9656 GCA_963577225.1 Dehalococcoidia bacterium
AGTCCGGGTCGGGCGCGTCGAGGAACTGTTCGAGAGCAAGCGCGGCCGCTTCCCAATCTGGGATGCGGAAGGGATTCGCCGCGCTCCCCTCCAAGAGGCGCAAGCTGCCGCGGGGCAACGCCGCCGCGACCTCACCAAGGGCGCCCACGCGCAGTACCCGATCGCCGCGGTGGTCCAGGACAATGGCAACAGCCTGCACCCGCTCTAGGGCGTCACGGACATCAACCTGCGCGTAGGCCTCGTAGGCCGCACGCAGCGCGGGTGGATCGACGCACAGGCGGATGAACGCAAGCGCGTCGGCATACCTCCTGAGGCGTAAGGTCCGGATTTCTCCAACGCAGCGCCCCCTCGACGTAGTAATCGAAGTCTTTGTCGATGAGAGGGAGCAGGTCATTGAAGGTGTTGTGGCTGGCGTGCCCGTGGGCGAGTGGCTGCCAGAGCGCGAGGAGGCGGATGCGCCCCGGATGGTCGGCGGCGAAGAGGATGGCACCAGCGCTGGGATACCCCGCGCCGAGGAGGTCGAAGCGGTCGAGGCCGAGGCGGTCGGCGACGGCCGCGATGTCGAGGGCGGGCGCATCGGGGGAGTAGTCGCTCACTTCGCGGTCGGAGAGTCCGTGGCCGCGATGGTCGAAGAAGACGATCTGGCGGCGCGCGGCGAGGTGGGTGAACCAGTTCGGGGCCCACGAAACTTGCCAGATGCATTCGCAGTGTGAGTAGGGCGCCTGCGGCTGCTCGATCTGCGGCGGTCCCTCGCCCAGCGTCCAGTAGGCGATGTTCACGCCGTCTTCGGTGCGGGCGTATTGGATCGGCGGTGCGTCCATGCGGCGCAGTCTAGGGGGGTCGAGCGGGCGAGCGCTGACCGCGATCTAGTCGCGGTAGATCCGGTGCTCCGGCCGTCCCGCCAAGATCTCCGCCTTGCCCCAGTCCGTCACCGCGCGAAACTCGTCGCTGCCGATGAAGGCCCCAAAGGCCGCCTCGTCCGTCCACTCACTCGTGATCAGGTAGGACGTGTCGTCCCCGACGTCGCGCCAGAGCGACGAGGTCGCGTGTCCGTCGGCGCCCTCCAGCGCGGCCATGACGGCGACGAACTTCTCCTCGAACTCTGCGTGCTTGCCGGGGATGACGTGGTAGTTCATGCCGACGGTAATCATGACTCGTGACTCCTCTTCTGCAGCGGCCCGCGAGGGCCGGGGGGTTCGGGCGGGATCGGACCTGCGGTCCGGAAACCCCAGGGTCACACGCTCCCGGCGTATGCGCGCGTCCCACCGCCTCCATTGATGGCCTATCAGAGTTCCGCTGCACACATCCGACCACAGACCTTGCCGCAGCCACCGTTCCGACCGACTCTCATAGGCCCACGACGAATGCGCCTCTGGGAGCGCGATGACCGACGACCACTCCACCCAACTGCGACCCTGGTCGGCGCTCCGCTTCCGCGACTACCGCTTCCTCTGGTTCTCGTCGATCGCATGGATGCTGACCCAGCAGCTGCGGCTGCTCGTCACCGCCGTCTGGCTTTTCGAGGCGACGGGCTCCGCCGCCCAGCTCGGCCTGATCGGCGCGATCCAGCTGGTCGTCCAGATCCCCGCCCTGCTCTACGGCGGCGCCCTGGCCGACCGCACCGACCGCAAACGGCTGATGGCCGGCACGCAGGCGATCACCTTCCTCGTAATCGGTGCCATGGCACTGGCCGCCTCGGCTGGGTCGCTGGAGCCCTGGCACGTCTACCTCGCCACGGCGGCTACCAGCGTCACGACGGTCCTGGGCCAGCCCGCCCGCAGCGCACTCACCGCCGCCGTCGTGCCCAGAAACCACCTCATGCACGCCGTGACGACGAACAATGTCACGATCCAGATCGGTTCCGTGGCCGCTCCCTTGATCTTCGCCGGCGTGGCCGAGAGCGCCGGCCTGACCGCCGTCTTCTTCGTCACGGCCGGCACCGCGCTGGCTAGCGTGGGGCTGCCGCTGCTAATCGCCGTCGACGGACGGCCCGCTCGGCGCGACCAGCCCAAGAACCTCCTGCGCGAGACCTGGGAGGGGGCGCGCTACGTCGCGCACCACCCCATCCTGCCCGGCCTCTACGCACTCGACTTCGCCATCACCGTCGTCAGCTTCTACCGCCAGATCATGCCGGTCATCGCGCGTCAGCTCTACATGGGTGGCGCGGGCGCCGTCGGCCTACTGACCGCGACGAACTCGTTGGGCGCGATCGTCGGCGCCTTCAGCGTGCTCTTCCTGGCAGGCTACCGCGCCAAGGGCATGCTCGTGCTCTACGCCACGATCGCCTACGCGCTCTTGCTCTTCCCCTTTGGCCTCGTCGAAAACCTCTGGGTCGGCGTCTTCCTCATCGCCGGGTTGGGCGCCGCCGACGCCGTCGGCATGACCACGCGACAAGCCACCGTCCAGCTCACCACGCCCGACGAGATGCGCGGCCGCGCGCTCAGTCTGCAGACGCTGGCCGCGCAGTCGGCCAACAACATCGGCACCGTCGAAGTGGGACTGATGTCGTCCTGGATCGGCTCGGGCAGCACCATGGTCGTCGGCGGCGTGATCTCGTTGGGCGCCACGCTGCTGATCTGGCGCCTCATGCGTGGCATCAGCAGCTATCGCTATCCGCCCGACCCAGAACGTGGGCAAACGCTTCCGCCCTAAGCTCTCTCGATGGGAGACGCGCATGCAATTCGGGGTCTTCGACCACATCGAGCATCTGCCCGGCGTGCCGCTCGACCAGCTCTATCGCGAGCGGCTCGACCAGATCCGCCTGCTCGACGAGTCGGGCTTCTACGCCTACCACCTGGCCGAGCATCACACGCCCGCCGTGCACAGCATGGCGCCCTCGCAGAACGTCTTCCTGGCCGCCGTCGCCGAGCGCACCGAACGACTCCGCTTCGGGCCCTGCGTCTACGTGCTGCCGTTGCATCACCCGCTACGTCTGATCGAAGAGGTCTCGATGCTGGACCAGATCTCGGGCGGTCGCCTGGAGTTAGGCGTCGGCCGCGGCGGCGTCCTGGAGGCGTACTTCTGGGGCCAGGAGTCCGACCCCGAAACCAATGAGGCGCGCTACGACGAGACACTCGCCATCCTGCGCCACGGCCTCTCCCACGACGCCCTGACTTACGACGGTCGCTTCCACCAGTTCGACGCCGTTCCCATGCGGCTGCGGCCCAAGCAAACCCCGTACCCGCCGCTCTGGTACATGCGCAATCCCGAGACCGCGGCGGAGGGCGGGATGAACTGCATCATCGTCGGATCGCTCGACGGCCTCGAGGCGAACGTCGTGCGTTACCGCCGCCTCTGGGCTGAACACCAGGGCGACGGCGCGCTGACGTTGCAGGGCACCGAACCGAAGATCGGCCTCGTCATGCACCTCGTCCTCGCGGACAGCGACAAGGAAGCCGTCGCCGCCGCGCGGCCCGCCTGGGAAGCCTATCGCTGGAACCTCAGCACACCGCGACGGCTGGAGGCGGAGCGACGCCGCCTGACCCAATTCCTCGGCCGCTTCGACAGCGGCGACGGCGGCGGCGGCCAGCCCGAGCGCCACAAGGCCGTCGACGAGCGCAGCGATCTCGAGGCGGAACTCACCCGCCTCGATGAGCCGAACCGCGCCCAGCGCCAGACCCGCCGGCGCGCTCCCGGCGAGATCAACCCGGGCGTCGCGGCCGGATCGCCCGAAACGATTCGACGCTGGCTCGACGAATACATCGCAACCGGCGCCAACTACTTCGTCGCCTCGTTCCAGTGGGGCGACCTCAGCCACGCGCAGGCGATGCGCTCCGTCGAGCTGTTTGCAAGCGAAGTGATGCCGTCCGTCCCAGCCAGCTCGTCGACGGTGGACTGACCGCATCGCGGCGCGCGCTAGTTCCTGTCACGCTAGCCCCAACGCGCAACCTACCGAACGAACCTCCGACGACCCCAGCTCGCCGCCACTAAGGGAAAAAAACCATGGTCGAGATCTCCGTCCAGAACGAAGGCCACGTCCGCACGATCACGCTCAACCGGCCCGAAAAGAAGAATGCGCTTTCGGACTCCTTGGCCTGGGGCATCATCGGCGCGATCGAGCAGGCCGCCGACGACGACGACGTCTGGGTCATCGCCATCACCGGCACCGGCGACGCCTTCTGTTCCGGCCTCGACCTCTCGGGCGCGGGCGAACAGGCGCAACCGATGTCGCCTCAGGCGATGCAGCTGGACGATCTGGGCTGGGTCAGCCGTTTCCTCTACACGCTGCGCGAAGAGTGCGACAAGCCGATCGTGGCCGGCATCAACGGCGTCGCCGTGGGGGCCGGTCTCTCGCTTGCGCTGGGCGCGGACATTCGTCTGATCCAGCGCAGCGCGCGCCTGATGGCCGGCTACCCACGCATCGGCGCCTCGCCCGACGGCGGCATGACCTTCACGCTCTCGCAGGCCGTCGGCTACGAACAGGCGATGCGCTTCCTGCTCGAAAACAGGACCGTCATGGGCGAAGAGGCCGTCGCGATGGGCTTGGCCGGTGAGCTTGTCGAAGACGGCGAGATGGAGTCGCGACTGGCGGAGTACTGCCAATTCCTGGCCCAGCGCTCGCCGATCACGATGCGGCTCAGCAAGCGGGGCCTGCGTCGCGCCACAACCGCGATCGACCTGCGGGACCAGCTCCGCTACGAGCTGCAGAACATCCGCCGAGCCTTCGAGAGCGAAGACGCCAAGGAGGCGCGCGAGGCGTTCTTCGAGAAGCGCGAGCCGGTCTTCACGGGGCGCTAGCCGCGCTCAAGCCGCAGAGGAAGCGCGCTGAACCCGCGCAGCACGAGCGAAGGCAGCCGCCTCGGCTCCGGCTCGCCACGCTCCAGCCGCGGGAACCGGTCGAGCAGCGCGTTGAGCGCCACCGACGCCTCGACGCGCGCCAGCGGCGAGCCCAAGCAATAGTGCGTGCCGTAGCCGAAGGCGACGTGTGAGGCCCAATCGCGCTCCGGATTAAACTCGTCCGGCTCGGCGAATTCGGCCGCGTCGCGGTTGGCGGCGGCGAAGGCGACCATCACTTTCTCGCCTTCCGGGATCGTCGTGCCGCGCAGCTGCACGGGCCGGGTCGTCGTGCGCCAGAGCATCTGCACCGGACTGTCGAAGCGCAGCGTCTCTTCGATCACGCCCTCAACCAGATCCCGCTCCCGACGCAGGCGCTGCCACAACTCGGGCCGGTCGGCCAGGATGTTGAGCGAATTGCCGATCAAGTTCGTCGTCGTCTCGTTACCCGCGATCAGCAGCAGGATGCAGAAGCCAATCAGCTGTGTGTCGCTCATTCGTTCGCCGTCGATCTCCGCCTGCACCAGCAGGCTGATCAGATCGTCGCCCGGATCCTGGCGGCGCTCCGCGATCGACTGCGCGAAGTAGGCCAGCATCTCCATGATCGCGGCGCTGCGCGTCGCGAAGATGTCCTCGACCGACTCCGCCTCGGGTCCCGCGTCGAGTACCCCTGTCACCGCGTCGGACCAGAGCTTGAAGCGCTCGCCGTCGGCCTCCGGGATGCCGAGCACCCGCGAGATCACGATCACCGGCAGGGGCACCGTCAACACCTCGACGATGTCCACCTCGCCCTCGATCTCGCCCAGCAAGTCCGTCGCGATTTTTTCGATCGCAGGCGTCATCTCGCGCACGCGCTGGCGCGTGAAAGCCGTGTTGACCAGGCGCCGAACCGCGGTGTGCCGGGGCGGGTCGTCCATGATCAGTGGCAGGCGCCTCGAGAAGTCGTCGCTGCCGCCTGGGGTCACCCCCTGCGCCGAGGAGAACGTCTCGTGGTCGCGCAGCGCCTCGTAGACGTCCTCGTAGCGTGCGAGCACCCAGGTGCCCATGACGCTCTCGCGCGGCACACCGCCGGCGTTGCGCAGCCGGGCGTAGGCCGGATACGGATCCGCCAGCATCTCCGGATAACTCAGTGAGACTTCCGCTATCGCACACCTCCCGACATCGTCACGAAGCCGGACTCCAGCTTAGATCGACCCGTCGCGGGCTCGAGGGACCTCCCGTCGCCGCCGCGCCTCAGCCGTCCGACGCCGCATCGGTCTCGCCGTCGGACTCTTCGGTCGGCTCCACCCACTCCGCTTCCGCAGGATTCGGCGCCGGGCGGCGAGCTCGCCAGATCGCTGCAAACGATTGCGGCTCGGACTGCGGCTCCGGCTCGACGCGCTCCCGACCTGCCAGGTCTCCCATCGTGCCGCGCACGAACTCCCCCAGTGGCAGCGGCTTGCCCGACACGCTGAAGCGGTCCTCCGGATTGACGTCGCGCCGGAACGGTTCGTCGTCGCCCGCATCGGCGTCGGGGATCTCCTCGTTCGCTTGCGGCTCGGGGTCGTCTGCCACTGGGCTCCTCAGGGGACTGGCTAGTCGCGAAGCTGCCTTGTCGGTCGCCCCTCGCTACCTTAAGCGCGATGAGCGCGCACCCACCATCCCCCCCGAACGACGCAAACGGCAAGCCCGACTACACGACGCTGGACTTCCCAGCCGCGCCGGACGGACGCCCCTACGTGATCCTGAATATGGTCGCCTCGCTCGACGGCAAGGTCAGCGTGGCCGGCACGGAGCGCGGACTCGGCTCGCCTGCCGACCAGCGGCTCATGCGTGAGCTGCGCGTCCACGTTGACGTCGTGCTCAACGGTGCCGGCACGCTACGCGCCAGCGGCACCTCATCGCGACTCGACGCCGAGGAGCTTGAGGCGCTGCGTCGCTCGCGCGGACTCTCGAGACAGCCCGTCTCAGCCGTGATCAGCCGTTCCGGCAATCTTCCTCTCGAACGCGCCTTCTTCACCCAGCTCCAGGACTTCGACGCCCTCGTCTATCTCTGCGAGACCGCGCCGCCCGAGCGTCGCCGAGCGATCGCCGCGACCGGCCGCACCATCGTCGACCTGCCTCAGGGCGACGAGGTCCGTGCCGCGCTCGCCCACATGCGGGAGGAGCTGGACGCCAAGCTCCTGCTCGTCGAGGGCGGACCGACGATCAATGGCGAGCTCTTCCGGCTCAACCTGATCGATGAGTTCTTCCTCACCCTGGGACCCATCGTCGTGGGTGGCAGCGGCGGCTTGACTGCCGTCGAGAACGACACGACGCCGTCGCTCGAATCGCTCCAGCGGCTCGCGCTGATCCGCGCGCTGCCCAACCCCGAAACGGGCGAGATCTACCTGCGCTACCGCGTCCTGCGGGACTGACCGGCTACGCCTCGTGCGGGTCGGAATTCGCCAGGATTTGGTCCGCGCGGCGCCGGCGGTAGGCGGCCAGCGCGTCGCGAACATCGTCATCGCTGACGGCCAGGATGTGGGCCGCGTAGAGCGCGGCATTCGTCGCGCCCGGCTTGCCGATCGAGACCGTGCCGACGGGGATACCGGGCGGCATCTGCACGATCGAGAGCAGCGCGTCCAGCCCCTTCAGCGCCCACCCCTCCATCGGCACGCCGATCACCGGCAGCAGCGTCTGTGCGGCCACGACGCCCGGCAGCGCGGCCGCACCGCCTGCCGCCGCAATCAGCACTTTGATCCCGCGATCGGCCGCCCCGGCCGCCCACTGCGCCGTCTCGTCCGGCACACGATGCGCGGAAAGAACCCGCGCTTCGTAGGCGATCCCCAGATCGGTCAGGGTGTCGGCGCAAGCCAACATCGTTGGCCAGTCCGACTGCGACCCCATCACGATGCCAACCAGCGGTGTCGATGAATTGGGCACGGGCGGCTCTCCCTCTGGCTCCAGCCTACGTGCTGCCTCCAGTCCGCGACGCCCGGCGCCAACAGAGCGAGACTTCGCTCGCCAAACCCGGTGCACCCCACTGACCAACTAGACTGCCGGCGCAATTCGATCAGCCCGGAGGAAAGCGAAGATGGCCACCGAACAACCGATCCTGCACGAGCGACGCGGCGAGCGTGACGGCATCGTCTGGGTCACGCTCAACCGGCCCGAGAAACTCAACGCGCTGACCTTCCCCCTGTTGGAGGAGCTGCAGCGCATCTGTATCGACGCGCGCGCCGACCGCAGTGTGCGCTGTTTGGTCATCACCGGCGCCGGACGCGGCTTCTGCGCCGGTATGGACCACGGCGGCGCCGCCAATCCCAACCGCGAGGAGGCCGAGCAGACACCCGATCCACCCCGCATCGACCCCGAGGGAGAGCGGCTCAACTTCCGCACCGAGACCGAGGCCTTCATCGCCCTGCGGCGGCTCGACGTTCCCGTCATCGTTGCGATCAACGGCGCCTGCGTCGGCGCCGGCTTCGACCTCGCCTGCCACGCCGACCTCGCCGTCGGATCCACCACCGCCCGTTACCAGGTCGCCTACGTCAAACGCGGCCTCTACGCCGACCTGGGAGGCTTCTGGTCGATTCCCAAGATCATCGGCTGGCGTAAGGCGATGGAGATGATGATGACCGGGCGCTTCATGGAAGCCCAGGAGGCCCACGGCGCCGGTCTGACCAACTACCTGGTCGAGCCAGAAGAGCTCGAGGCTAAGACCATGGAACTGGCCCTCGCCGTCGAAGCGGGTCCGCCGATCGGGCAGAAGGTCGGCAAGATGCTGGCCTACAAGACCTCGGCCATGGACTTCGAAAGCGCGCTGCAGTGGTCTGAGATGGCGCTGCCGCTGGTCACGTTGTCCGAGGACCGGCTGGAAGGCGTGCGCTCCTTCATCGAGAAGCGCGAGCCCAGGTTCGAAGGTCGCTAACGGTCGGGCGATCGCCGTGCATTGGCCCAACGGCTACTCCGTGCAAAGGACCAGCGCCGTCGCAGCATTCCGTCGTAACCTCCTTTTCCCACCGATCGGAGTGATCCATGGCCCCCCTTCCCATCAGTGAGCGTGGCTACCCGCATCCGGAGCTGCTGGCTGAGACCGATTGGCTCGCGGACCGGCTCTCCGATCCGACGCTTCGCGTCGTCGATGCTCGAACGGACGAGGACTACGCCGCCAGCCACATTCCCGGTGCCGTCCACCTCAGCGGCTTCTCGCTCGGCGGAATCCGCCCTGGACCCGAGATGCCAGAGCGAGAGGCGTTCGCGCGCCTGGTCGGGGAGCTGGGAATCGACGAGACCTCGCCCATCGTCATCTACGACGCCGGGGAGCGCTCGCAGATGGCAGGCATGACCGCTTGGGCGTTCCTCTACTACGGCCATCCCGACATCCGTTACCTCGATGGCGGCTTAGCGAAGTGGAGCGCCGAGGGGCTACCAGTATCCAGCGACCACGCGTCTCACGAACCGCGGACGTTCTCGGCCGACCCCGTGGAAAGCGTCTACTGGGACCTGGATCAGGCCAAAGCCGCTATCGATGACGACCGTACCCTCTTCTGGGACGTGCGCAGCGCGGGTGAGTTCGATGGCACGACGGCGGGCTGAAATCCACCGCCCCGACTGGGGCACCTGCCCGGCGCCATCCACTTGGAATACCTCGAGCTCTTTTGAAGCCGTCGGCGGGACCTTGAAGCCCGCCGACGAACTGACCGCCCTCCTGGCGGCGCACGGCATTACCCCGGAGTCGGCCGTCGCGACCTATTGAGGAGGCGGTGCGAGCGCGGGTCTCGCTGCGCTTGTCCTCAAACTCCTCGGCTACGAGCGGGCGGCGAACTTCGCCGGATCGTTCAACGAATGGTCCAGTCAGTCCGACACCGAGGTCGCGACTTGACGCACATCAGGCGCCGTCCGCGGCCGCTGCGATCAGCTCC
>CAUYZA010000098.1:0-9633 GCA_963577225.1 Dehalococcoidia bacterium
CGAACTCTGGCGCATGCGCTTGGGCGGTCACGACGCGGACAAGGTCTATGCCGCCTACGACGCGGCCTACTCCCACCAGGGTGCCCCCACCGTCATTCTAGCTCGCACGATCAAAGGCTACGGGCTGGGCGAGGCCGGCGAGGGACGCAACGTCACCCACCAGCAGAAGCAGCTCAACGAAGAGGAGTTACTCCACTTCCGCGACCGCTTCGATATCCCCCTCTCCGACGAAGAGGTCCAGGGCGCGCCGCTCTACCGGCCCGCGCGGGACAGCAGCGAGATGATGTACATGCGCGAGCGGCGTGCCGCGCTGGGCGGATCGCTGCCGCAGCGTCGCGTCACCCCCAGCAAGCTGCGCGCGCCCGACGACGAGGTATTCCAGGAGTTCTTCGAGGGCACGGGGGAACGCGAATCATCGACGACGATGGCATTTGTGCGGCTGCTGACCAAGTTGCTGCGCGACAAGGACCTGGGCCGCTTCGTGGTGCCGATCGTGCCGGACGAGGCGCGCACCTTCGGCATGGAGTCGCTCTTCCGGGAGTTCGGCATCTACTCGTCGCATGGGCAGCTCTATGAGCCCGTCGATCGCGACACCTTGCTCTACTACAAGGAGTCGGAGGATGGCCAGATCCTGGAGGAGGGCATTACGGAAGCGGGCTCGATCTCGTCCTTCATCGCCTCGGGCACCTCGGCCATGTCGTACGGCGTGCCCACGATCCCATTCTTCATCTTCTACTCGATGTTCGGACTCCAACGCGTCGGCGATCTGGCCTGGGCAGCAGGTGACTCGCGCGCACGCGGCTTCCTGATCGGCGGCACCGCCGGTCGCACGACGCTGAATGGCGAGGGCCTGCAACATCAGGACGGCCACAGTCACCTGCTGGCTTCGGTCCTGCCCAACCTGCGCTCCTACGACCCGGCCTACGCCTACGAGGTGGCCATCATCGTGCGCGAAGGCATCCGTCGCATGCACGAGGAAAACCGCGACGAGTTCTATTACATCACCGTCGAAAACGAGAACTACGTACAGCCAGCCTGCCCGCCCGGCGACGATGTCCAAGAGGGCGTCTTGGCGGGGATTTACCGCCTACAGCCGGCCCCCGGCACAGACGTCCCAACAGTCAAGCTGCTCGGCAGCGGCGCCATCCTCAACGAAGTCCTGGAGGCCCAAACGATCCTGGAGCGGGAGTACGGCATCGCGGCCGAAGTCTGGTCCGTGACGTCCTATACAGAATTGCGACGCGAGGCGCTGGAGGCAGAACGCTGGAACCTGTTGCATCCCCTGGAGGAAGCACGCCTGCCGTTTGTCAGCGCCCAGCTCGGCCCAGACGAGGGCGCCTTCGAAGGCGTGGTCGTGGCCGCCTCCGACTATCTCAAGGCGCTGCCGGATTCCATCGCCAAGTGGCTGCCCGCACCGCTCGTCTCGCTCGGCACCGACGGATTCGGCCGCAGCGGCACCCGCGAAGAGCTGCGCGACTTCTTCGAAGTCGATGCACGACATGTCGTCCTGGCGGCACTCACGGGCTTGTCCCGTCGCGGCGTGATCGCCGCCGACATCGCTCAGCGTGCGATGCTCGACCTACAGATCGACGCGGACTCCCCGAGTCCGGCACACTCATAGCGCGGCGGGGCAACGCAGAGGGCAAGCGGGGGAGAGCCGATGGCAACCGAATTCGTGCTTCCCGAACTGGGTGAGGGCATCGACGAAGCCGATGTGACCAACGTCTACGTCCATGAGGGCGACACGCTCAAGCTCGAGCAAGCCGTGATCGAGATCGAAACCGAGAAGGCCACGGTCGACGTGCCGTCGGACGTCGTCGGGCTGGTCCAATCGATCTTGGTCAGCGTCGGCGACGTGATACAGCCCGGCCAAGCGATCTTGACGGTCGGCGAAGGCGCGGAGCCCGCTCCCGAGTCCGGTACACCCGAGCCAGAAGCCGCCCCAGAGGCTCCCTCAGCCGTGCCGGCCGAAGCCGCGGAGGCCCCTCCTGGGCCGCCGGAGCCTGCCCCGGCAGCCCCCTCCGCAAGCACGGCGCCGCCCGAGCAAGAGGTTGAGCCCGAAGCGCCCCCAACACCCAGACCGGCACCGGCGGTCACCGCAACCAGGGGCCTCGACGACGCCAAGCCCGCCTTCGCCTCCCCTTCGACGCGAAAGTTCGCCCGCGAGATCGGCGTCGATGTGCGGGCTGTGGAAGGCACCGGCCCCGGCGGTCGCATCAGCGAGTCCGACATCAAACTCCACGCGCGCACGCAACCGGCCTCGTCAGCCGACCCCGCCTCATCGGGTGCCGCAGCGGCGCCAGAACTGCCCGACTTCTCCCGCTACGGACCGATCGAGCGCCAGAAGCTGAGTCGCTTCCGGCGCACCGTCGCGCGCAACATGGCCACTTCGTGGGACCAGATCCCGCGAGTCAGCCTGCAGCACATGGCCGACGTGACCGACCTCGAGGAATTCCGCCAGAGCCAGAAGCAGCGCGCCGCCGAGGCCGGCGGCAGCCTGACGATGACCGCGATCTTGGTCAAGATCGCCGCCGCCGCCCTCCACGCCCACCCCACGGTGAACTCCACCCTGGACCTAGCCAACGGCGAGCTGATCGTGAAACGTCACTTCCACATCGGCGTCGCCGTCGACACGGATCGCGGACTGGTCGTGCCGGTCATCCGCGACGTCGACCAGAAGAACTTCATCGAGATCGGGGTGGAGCTGACACAGCTCTCCCAGCGCGCCCGCGACAACGAGCTCAGTCTCGACGAGATGCGCGGCGGCACCTTCACCGTCACCAACCTGGGCGGCCTCGGCACGGGCTTCTTCAGCCCCGTCGTCAACTGGCCCGAGGCCGCCATCCTCGCAGTCGGCCGGGCCGAGAAAACGCCGGTCTATCAGGCCGACGAGGTCGTCCCCCGCTTGCTCCTGCCCCTGACCCTGGCCTTCGACCATCGGGCCTTTGACGGTGCCGACGGCGCGCGCTTCATGTCCTGGGTGGTCAACGCGATCAACGAGCCTTTGATGCTGGCCTTGGAGGGGTAACGTGGCCGACGCCGGAACAGCCGGAACGCGACTCGTAGTCTTGGGCGGCGGCCCCGGCGGCTACGCTGCGGCCTTCCTGGCCGCCGAGCTGGGCATGGACGTGACTCTCGTCGACGAGGGCGAGCGGCCGGGGGGCGTCTGCCTCTATCGCGGCTGCATTCCTTCGAAAACGCTGTTGCACGTAGCCGCCACGATCCATGAGGCCCGCGCCGCAGCCGGCTGGGGTGTGCGCTTCGAGCCTCCCGAGATCGACCTGGCAGCCCTGCGCGCGCATAAGGACAAGATCGTCAATCAACTCACGAACGGGCTCGCCCTGATCGCGAAGAACCGCAAGGTCCGCTTCATCCAGGGCCGTGGGCGCTTCACGAGCCCCACCTCACTGCACGTCCGCCGCGAGAGCGAACTGGCCGAGATCGACTTCGACTACGCCATCATCGCGACGGGCTCCCGCCCCGCCGTGCCCGGACCGCTGCGGATCGACTCGCCGCGCGTCATGGACTCCACCGGCGCCCTGGAGCTGGCCGATATTCCCGAGCGCCTGCTGGTCGTCGGCGGCGGCTACATCGGCCTGGAGATGGGCACGGTCTACGCCTCGCTCGGCTCGCGCGTGACCGTGGTCGAGATGCTGGACGGTCTGCTGCCCGGCGCGGACCGCGACCTCGTGCGGCCGCTACAGCGCAAACTCGAGGCGGAGTTCAGCGCGATCATGCTCAACACTCGGGTGGCAGGCATGGTCGAGGCCGAAGACGGGATCGAGGCGCAGCTCGAAGACGGAGACGGTAAGTCGTCGACCCAAACCTTCGACAAGGTCCTGGTGGCCGTCGGGCGCGTGCCGAACACGCAAGATCTGGGCCTCGAAATCACCAGCGTCCCGGTCAATGAGCGCGGCTTCATCGGCGTCGACGCGCAGCGCCGCACCGCGGAGCCGACCATCTTCGCCATCGGCGACGTCGCCGGCGAGCCGATGCTCGCCCACAAGGCCACACGCGAGGGGCGCGTCGCCGCCGAAGCGATCGCGGGCCAACCGACCGTCTTCGAACCCGCCGCGATTCCTGCCGTCGTCTTCACCGACCCGGAACTGGCCTGGTGCGGCCTGACGGAGAGTCAGGCGGACGAGCAGCGCGAGATCGACTTCGACGTCGTCAAGATCCCGTGGGGCGCATCAGGCCGCGCGATCACGATGGGACATCCCGAAGGCTTGACCAAGCTGATCATCGAGCAGGGCAGCGGGCGGCTCTTGGGCGTCGGGATCGCCGGCGCCAACGCCGGCGAGCTGATCGGCGAAGCCACCCTGGCCGTGGAGATGGGCGCCCGCGCGAAGGACCTGGAGTTGACGATCCACGCACATCCCACGCTCGCGGAGACCATCATGGAGACGGCGGAGTCGCTCTACGGGCAGGCGACGCACTATCTCAACAAGCCCGTCGTCAAGCGCCACTAGCGCCCGCGAGATCAGGATGAAGATCACGATCGGCGAGCACACGCTGGATTGCAACGAACGCCCCGCGATCATGGGCATCCTCAACCTGGGCACCGACTCGCCCGTCTCCCACTCCGTGATTCCGAACAATGCAGCGATCGACGCCGCGGCCGAGCGTGCCGAGGCCCTGCGCGACGCGGGGGCCGCCATCATGGACGTCGGGGCCCACTCCACCCGCACCGGCGGAGAGGCGCCAACCCCCGAGCAAGAGATCGAGCGCCTCTGCCCTGCGATCGAGGCGCTGCGACGCGAGGGCCATCTGATCTCCGTCGACACGTGGACCGCCGCCGTCGCCGATGCAGCGCTCCAGGCCGGCGCCCAGATCCTGAACGACGTCACCGCTGCCGCCGACCCAGACATGGCCGGCGTCGCGGCACGGCACGGCTGCCCGTTGATCGTGATGCACATGCGGGGCCGCCCCAAGGCGCATCGCGAGGCCGACCAGGCCTACGGGGATGTCGCCGGCGAGGTGCGCGATTACCTGGCGCAGCATGTCGACACACTCAACGCGGAGGGCGTCGACAGCGTCTGGATTGACCCGGGCTTCGAGTTCGCCAAGTCGCTCGACGACAACCTGCGCATGTTGGCCGGGCTGTCCCAACTCGCGACGCTGGGACGCCCGATCGTCGTCTCCGCCTCACGCAAAGGCTTCCTCGCGGAACTCCTCGGGCATGGCAAGCTGCGCTCCAGCGAGGCGCAGCAGGTCCCCGGCATCCTCCAGGCCACCATCGCGGTGAACGTCATCGCGGGACTGCTCGGCGCGCATATCGTGCGCGTCCACGACGTGGCGGAAATCGAAGCCGCAATGAAGGTCGTAGCGGGCATGCGCCGGGTCCAGGGTTCGATCGAGCCGTAGGGTTGGGTACACTCGGTACACTCAAACTGCATGGTGCCCTCCGGCTGGAGCGGCGCTGTCTTGTCAGAAGTCGACTCGTCCCCAAGCGGGACCGGAATGTTTGCCGGCGGCGGCGCGTGTGGAGAGCGGGACATGCCGATTTACAGCTACGAGTGCAAGAACGCGCACCAATTCGACAAGCTGCGCCCCATCGCGGACGCCGACAAGCGACTCAAGTGCCCGGATTGCGCCGGCGGCACCAAGCGCACGATCGCGCTCAGCTTCGACCAGAACCCCAGCAAAACGAAGGCACACCGCGGCAGGATCCGCCAGCGCTTCACGAACTGGTAGGCAACCGGCGGCCGGACGAACGGACTCACCACAGGGCACACGGGAGGAACACGAGCGATGGTCAGTCCAACCGTGATCGACACCAGCGACGCCACCTTCGAGACGGACGTGATCGCCCGCTCGGCGGAGCTCCCGGTCATCGTCGATTTCTGGGCACCCTGGTGCGGCCCGTGTCGCGTCCTCAGCCCCACGCTGGAAGCGCTGGCCGCCGAGTACGACGGCAAAGTCCAGGTCGTCAAGCTCAACACCGATGACAACCCGCAGACCGCCGGCGGCTTCGGCATCTCCGGCATTCCCGCCGTCATCGCCTTCCAGGACGGCAAGCCCGTCAGCCAGTTCGTCGGCGCTCTGCCCGAGGAACAGGTGCGCGAGTTTTTCGAAAACCTGCAACCGTCGCAGGGATCGCTCAAGGTGCGCGAGGCCGCCCTGATGCTGCGCGAGGGCCAGACGGGCGCGGCTCGGCTGCACCTTGAAGCGGCGCTGGAGGAAGACCCGGACGAGAAGGACGCGGCGATCATGCTGGCCGCCGTCCTCTTCGAAACGGGCGAGGCCGACCGCGCTGTCGAGCTCGCCGAACGCTTCCCGAACGAGCCTGAAGCCAAGCAGATCCTGGGCCTGATGGCCTTCAAGACCCACGCCCTGGACGTCGACCGCTCCGAGCTCGAGGCGCGCATCGCCGCCGACGAGTCAGACGCCGAGGCCCACTACCGCCTCGGCTGCCTGCTGGCGACCGAGGGCGACTGGAGCAACGCGCTCGACCACCTGTTGCTCACCGTGCGTCTCGACCGCGAGCTCGACGACGACGGTGGACGTCTGCGCATGCTGGACGCCTTCTCCGTGCTGGGCGACGGCCACGAACTCGCCCAGAGCTACCGTCGCCAACTCGGTCAGGTCTTGTTCTAGCCCCTGGACTGCCGCAGCCTCAGATCACGAGAGCCCGCCAACAGTGGGCTCGTTTCGATCCTGCGACGGAGTCCCTCGACTGGTTAGTCGGACTGCTCGTCGCGACGTCGGTACCAAGCGGTCGTGCGCCACCAGGGCATCGGCAGATCCGACTTCGAACCGCCCGGCGCGACGCGTGCCGAGAGGCTCCAAATGATAACGGCGAGGAAGGCGCCGACGAAGATGATGGGCAAGAAGATGGCGATGATCAAGCTACCGTCCGAGACGCCACCACTGGCCGCTTCGGCGGTGCCGCTAGTCAGCAGCCAGAACCCAGCCCCGGCCACGACGGCGGCGAGCGAACCAAGTACAGCCATTGCCACGCGCGCAATCTTCGACATCCGCAGGCTCCTCGCCGCTGTCATTTTGGGCTGATCCGCCCGAACGATCAACCGTCCGAACCTGTCGTTATCGGCTCGGCCGTCGCCTGGCTCGCCGCGCCTTAGTCGTTGCCATCCACCGCCCAAGGCACGATGATTGAGCGAGGAGCAGCCTGCTGCCGCTTCTGGGAAGCGAAACCGGATGACCACGATTCTCGACCCCACCGACGAACGGGTACCCGTTCGTCGCCAACTCGCCCAGCGGCCCGAGCAGTTGAGCGGCACCGTCGCCTTCCTCGACATCCGCAAGCCGCGCGGCGACAAGCTGATCGACCGGCTCGTCCAGCTGCTCGAGAGCGAAGCGCCCGGCGTGACGGTCAAGCGCTACACCAAACCCACCTTCACCAAGCCGGCCCCCACCGAGCTGTTGCAAGAGATCAAGGAGGGCAGCGACTTCGTCATCGAAGCGCTGGCCGATTGAGGATCCTGCACCACGTGCAGTGTGCACGACACGACCTGGTTCGAAATTCAAGGCATTCCCTCCGTCTTCATTGCCTCGGAAGAGTTCGTCGACGCCGCCGAGCAGCAGTCGCATGCGCTGGGCCTGCCTGAGGTGCGACGGATCTTCGTCGACCACCCAGTCCAGGGCCAGACCGACGAAGAGATGTACGGCAAGGCAGACACGATCTTCGAGAGCTTGATCGAAACCTTGATGCGGCCCGCCTGACGCCAGTTGCCTCAGCCGGGACATGACCAGCATCGAACTCGGAGCCGCCGCGAGGCGGCTCCGTTCCTTGTCCGGGCCGGTGATGCTACGTCCGGCCCAGCGATAGAAAGCAGTCGATGCCCGAAAACGACCCCGAAGTGCTGCGCCGCGCAACCCGTGCGCATCTCGCGAAGGCCCCCCAGGTCGAGATCGATATCGAGGGGCGGCCACTACGCCTACAGAGCGCCTGGGGCCTGTTTTCGGCGCGCGCCGTCGATGAGGGCACGGGGCTGTTGCTGCGCGAGCTTCAGGCCCTGGAGCCGCCCCAGTGCGTGCTCGACTTCGGCTGCGGCTACGGCGCGATCGGGCTGACGCTGGCTGCGCTCTGGCCCCAGACCGCCGTCGTCCTGGCCGACAAAGACATCCTGGCCGTCGAGGCGGTGCGCGCGAACATCAAGCGCAACAAGCTCGCCAACGCCGAGGTGGTGCTCAGCCCCGGCTTTCGTGATATCCCGGCCGGGCTCTACGACTTGATCGTCTCCAACTTGCCCGCGCAAGCCGGGAACGACGCGCTCGACGAGATCCTAGTCGACGCCTACGACCAGCTTCGCCCCGGCGGCTCGTTGGTCGTCGTGGTCGTCAGCGGGCTGCGGCGTTACATGCAGCGGCGGCTGGGCGAGCTCTACGGCAACTTCAACAAGGCCAAGCAGGGCTCGCGTCACGTCGTCTGCGAGGCGGTTCGGCCCGAGTCTGGTGGTTCGTCGAGCATTCCTTCGCCAAACACGAACAATTAGGCTGTCCGCAGAGGGAGCCGCTCATGGTGCCTGGGCAGGAGACGGCGCAAGCCGCTGCCAGCACCTCCATGTGGGCACCGTTCTCGGTGCCCGACTTTCGGCTGCTCTTCGTCGGGTTCACGCTGGGACAGGCGGTGATGCCGCTCCAGTTCGTGACGCAGATCTTCTGGGTGCAATCGCACGCCGATCCCTCGGTCACGATCATCCTGGTCGGCGTGATCGGCACGATGCGCGGCGCCGGGATGCTCTCCTTCGGACTCTTCGGCGGCGCGCTGGCGGACCGCTTCGACCGTCGCAAGCTGCTGATGGTGACGCAGAGCAGCGCACTAGTGCTCAACCTCGGCATCGCCGCGCTGATGTGGCTCACACCGGGCGACACGCCCGCGCTGATCGCCTTCTTCATCCTCACCTTCTTCGCCTCAGCGATGTTCGCCGTCGACGGACCGACCCGGCAGGCGATCGTCCCCGAGATCCTCGGGCCACGGTTGACGCCGGGCGGGATCGCGCTGAACAGCGCCGCCATGCAGCTGGCAATGCCGATCTCGATCTTCGGCGTCGGCATCCTAGTCGACGAGCTCGGCTTCGCCGCCACCTACGCGCTGAGTGGCAGTGGCCACGTGATCGAAATCGTGACCTTATCGGCGATGTCGTATCGCTCGAACTTCGTCCGGCAGGCGGCCGGCGGTTTCGTCGACACCGTGCGCGACATCGGGGCCGGCCTGTCTTACACCCGCCGCCACAAGACCGTGTTCTGGATCATCATCCTGCTCGTGGTGATGATGGCGCTCGGCTTCCCGCCCACCGCCAACCTGGGCCCAACCTGGGTGACCACAGTCGTTGGCGTCTCCTTCTCCGACTTCGGCTTCATCGCGTTGGGCTGGGGCAGCGGAGCACTGGTCGCCTCGGCGCTGCAGACAAGATTCCCAGACTTTGATCAGAAGGGGCTACTGATCGCCGGGGGCGTGCTGCTCTTCGCGGCCTCGTTTGTCGTTTTCACCATCGGCACGTCGTGGCACTTCGCCGTGGCCGGGAATATCGGGCTGGGCGCGGGCATGGCGACCTCGCAGGTGGCGTCGACGTCGCTGATCGCCGCGCTGACCCCCAACGCCGTACGGGGGCGCGTGATGAGCCTGCTGATGCTCAACATGGGCGTCGCGCAAGCGCTGACCTTGCCGGT
>CAUYZA010000099.1:0-9633 GCA_963577225.1 Dehalococcoidia bacterium
CAGATCCAGCGTCTCGCAGAGGTAAATACCGCGGGGCACCTGCTTCTGCAACGTGAGTATTACTACGGTGGCGAGGAAGCGCCGGGTGCCCCCTTAGATAGCTCAGAATTCGCCCGCGTTCTCAGGCAGATCGCCAGTCTCGCCATTACCGATCGCCTTCAACGAGCCATACGCTGGTACACGAATGCTGTGGCGAGTGCGGATCCTGTGGAAAAGTATCTCGCAGCATGGATCGGGCTCGAACTCCTCGGCAAAAAACCTGTCTGAGCATTTCCACTCCGGCAGCCAGAAGTGTGACTTCGCGGAGACCGAGGAACTACTGAATCCAGTGGGCCAAGGTCTATTCCACTTGCTCGCGGTCTCGGCCCCGGAGATCGAGTTACCACTCTCCGAGCTGAAGGAACTCCGAAGCAGCATCGCCCACGGTTACGCTTCGATTAATGAGATCCAGGCGAAAATCAAGCGAGTCGCTCCGGACCTTGAAATCGTTCTTTCCGTCGGAATACTGACGCTCCTCGCCGGCGCTCCGGAGACTTCGCTGACATGGTCAGCAACCGTATCGAGGGATTTCTCGTCACATCCAGACGCCGTGATCGAAATTCGAATGCTCCACTCGCTCCCCGATCACAGCCCGTTTCTCGGAGAATGGATAGAAGTAGTCTGGACGTTTCGTGACGAGCAATCCAGCTGTGATCCCGATTCTGGGCTCTATCGATACGGCCACGGCGTTGCGGTTGATGGCGAGATCGCGTCCGCCGAGTTCCCCGTCGCTGCTCAGCGCTACATCGCCTTCCGCCAGGAAGGGAACGACTTCACAAGCCCCCCTTAAACTGGTTACCTCGTGCAAGAACACCGCGAATGGCGCCCAAGGCGGAGCGCGCTACGAGATCGCTTGTTGCAAGATCATGACGAGGGATCGCTGGATTCAAGCCCCGGGGAAGTCGCGAAGTAGCGTTCTCCCACCGTTCCTCCACCCCCACTTCTAGCGATTGATCCTGCCGCTTCGCACTGACACCCCGTAACCTCGCAGCACCATGCCCACCGAAAAACCTGACGCGTGACGCGAGAACTCTCCATCGACCAGGCGCGACGGATCGCGCTGGCGGCGCAGGGCTTCAACGACCCTCGACCGACGGGGCGCGTCGACATGCGGCACTTGCGTCGGGTGCTGGGGCGGGTGGGGCTGTTCCAGATCGACTCGGTCAACGTGCTCGTGCGCGCCCACTACATGCCGCTCTTCTCGCGCTTGGGGCCGTATCCGCGCGAATTGCTGGACGCCGCCGTCTACAAGCGGCGCGAGCTGTTCGAGACCTGGTCGCACGAGGCCTGTTTAGTTCCGTGCGAGCGCTGGCCACTGATCCGCAGCCGGCTAGATGAGGGGCTGTCCTGGCACACGCGCTGGGCCCGGGCCAACGGCGACTACACCGACGCCGTGCTGCAAGAGATTGAGCAGAAGGGTCCGCTGGCGGCCGGCGAACTGGAGGACCCCGGCGAGCGCAGCGGCCCCTGGTGGGGCAACGGCAAGGGCTCGCGCGCGCTCAACTGGCACTTCCAACAAGGCAACGTCGGCATCGCCCAGCGACCCAACTTCACCCGCGTCTACGACCTGATCGAGAACCTGATCCCGCACCATTATCACTCGCAGCCCACGCCCTCCCACGACGACACCTGCGCCGCCCTGCTGCTGCTGGCCGCCGAGTCGCACGGTGTCGGCACGACCAAGGACCTGGCCGACTACTACCGCCTGCCGATCCTGCCCGCGCGACAACACCTCGCCGAGTTGGCCGAAGCCGGCGAGCTGGAGGAGGTGCACGTCGAAGGCTGGAGGGACAAGGCCTACCTGCACCCCAAGGCGATCCTGCCGCGGCGCGTCGATGCGCGGGCGCTGCTCAGCCCCTTCGACCCGGTCGTCTGGGAGCGCGACCGCACCGAGCGCCTGTTCGACTTCCACTACCGAATCGAGATCTACGTCCCCGCGCCCAAACGCAAGTACGGCTACTACGTGCTGCCCTTCCTGCTGGGCAATCGACTGGTGGGGCGCGTCGACCTCAAAGCGGACCGGGAAGCGTCGCGGCTGCTGGTGCAGGGCGCCTACCACGAGGAGGGGGAGGACGCGGAGGAAGTGGCGGCGTCGTTGGCGACGGAACTGACGTCGATGGCGGACTGGCTGGGCCTGGACAGCGTTGTGGTGAAGCGGCGGGGCAATCTAACGTCGGCGTTACGGGCAGCCGCCCAGCGCGTCTAGCCGGGGTTCTAAGTGGTGGGCGAGATGCGATAGACGCAGCGGTCGCCGTCGCTGAGCAGATGCTCGATCCGCTCGACTTCGACTTCGGGGCCGAGCGCACCGCGAAAGACGTCGAGTTCGCCGGCGCAGAGGCCCTGGCATTCGGCGGCTGCGTCGCAGATCGGGCAGTGATGCTCGATCAAGAGGAATCCGCCCGCGGAATCTGAGCCGGCGTCGGTCTGGACTTCGGCCATATAGCCCTCGCGACTGCGTTGGTCGGCAAGGGCCTCGACACGATCCTTGAGTCCGTCCTTCGTGGCGAGCCGCTCGCGGTACGCCTCGATCTGATGCCCCGCACGGGCGGCGATCACGGCGTTGACGCCAGCCTCGCCGACGGATTCGCGCATCGCCTGGATCAGCTCCACGGTCAGGTCCGCGTGGCGGTCGGGGAAGAGTTCCTGGGCCAGGGCGGTCAACGCCCAGCGCACAGCGGGTCGCCCGCGACCGGCAGGCGCGCCACGGCTGGAGTCGGTCAGCCCGTTGGCTTTCAAAGCCTGCAGGTGCTGGCGAATAGCGGGCTGCGTCAGCCCAAGCTCTGCGGCCAGCGTGGGCACGGTGTTGGGACCCGAGTGTTTGAGCTGGTCCAAGACGCGGCGTTTGGCGTCGGTCACCGTGGGACTTGCCACTGGCGGCAGCGCCGCTGAGGTTGTTGCGATCATGCCGCCACTATATTTCGAAAGCTGATAGTGAACAAATCGACACGCGGCCCGCAAGCCGTCGGCTCGGGTCAGCGCACGCCCGCTTCGTCGACGACGACAACGCCCTTGACGATGAACGAGTTCACGTTGTCGTCGGTCCCGCCGACGAAGACCCAGTCGCCGAGCTGGACGCCGTCGACTTGCTCCGGAACCAGCGTCTGAATCACGGTGTCGGGCAAGACCGCGACGTCGACGGATCCGCTGGAATCCTGCACGACGACGTTATTGCCGGCGCGTTCGGCGATCGTGCCGGCGACGTCCGCCCGGCGCGAATCGTCGCTGACGGTCTCGCCGCGAAACACGCGCGGGCGGACCGGGTCGTCCTCGGCGGCGATCTGCCAGCCGAGCACCAGCAGCACCGCGAAGACGATTAGGCCGAAGGCCGCGAAGATGACGGGATCGACGCCGAGCCAGCGAGTCAGGTTGATATTCATCCGCCAGACCCGTCGGTCGACGGCGGCGCAAGCTCGGTCTCGTACCAGCCCGCCTGGCCCGTCATCTCCTCGACGCCTACACGCAGCCGGAACAAGCCCGACGGCGCTTCCGCTGCGAGCTGGCCACAGAGCAGCCCGGCGATGTACTCGGAGAGCCGCTCAGCGGTCGTGTTGTCGATCGGCAGGGCGGCCACGTCGTGCTTGGGCAAGCGGTAGGGCGGTTCCTCCTTGTAGCGGATGTTGAAGTGACTACCGTCGTCGTCGATCGAGAGCACGCGCGAGTCCATCTGCAGCAGGAATTTGTGGTCCAGACTGTCGCAGATTTCGCGCGTGAGGCGCTTGAGCAGCGAGAAGTCGATCACCCAAGACTCGTCGGTCAGGGGCCCTTCGACTTCGACCATGACGGCGTAATTGTGCCCGTGAATCGGCTCAAGCTCATCGGCGAAGGTGGCGAAGTGGCCGGCGGCGAATTTGAGCCGGTTGCGTTCGACGGTGACCTTGTGGGTCATGGCGCTCCCGTTCGCGGCCGCGCATTTCAGTCGGCGCACCTCAGCCTACGCAGTTTCCAAGGCTGTCGCGAGAGCGACGCGGTGGCTTCCAATTGGAGTCAGCGCGCGAGACTACGAAGCGACGCGGGCGTTCTAGTCCTCGCCCATCACCTTGAGGGAATCCTGCTCGACGAGCAGGACGTGCTTGGCGACGGCCCGGTAGGTGCATGCGCCTTCTTCTGTCTCGCTGTTGAACTCTTCGTCGCTGAGGCCCACGAGCGAGCCGATGAAGCGGGCACGCTCCTCGAACCACTCGGCGATCAGGCGGGCCATCGGCGACTGCGTGATGCGGGACTCGTAGCGCCCTTCGAGCACCTGTCCGGAGTGGATGATCTCGTGGTCGATGTCGTTCGTGATCAAGGCCCAGGCGTCCTTGCCCTGAGCGCAGACGTGGGAGGAAGGCATGGGAAGCTCGTCGTCTGTCGCTTCGAGCAGGGCCTCCATCGTGGCGATGTTCTACTGGAGCATTTCGCGGATGGTGTCGTTGACGGTTTCAGGCATGGTCACTCCCTAGGCTGACTTCCGGGCTGGACTGGAATCTAGGTCAGCCGGGGACCAATACGCGCTCGAGAAGGGTTCGCGGGCTACTCCGAGAGACGGAGGACGCGCCCGAGGTCGAGACGGGCAAAGAAGCGCCAGGCTCCGCTGACCCCGATCACGAAAACGACGAAGAGGCCCAGGTATGAGGCGATCACCACTTCCCAATCGGTATCGGTCACGAAGGGCGGGCGCACCGCGCGCCCCAGCTCCGTCACTTCGAGGAACGAGAGCATCAGCCCTGTGATGAACCGGCCCAAGACCGTTCCCACGCCGAGACCGATCGCCACGACGATCAGGTATTCCGCGCTGAGCTGCGCCAGGATCTGGCGACCGGAGGTGCCGAGTGTGCGCCGGATCGCCATCTCGACCATTCGACGCTGGGCAGTGATGTAAACCGTGACGAGAAACGCCAACGCGATCAGCGCCCCAACCGCGACGAAGGAGACCAACAAGATCCCACTTCCGCCGGCGGCGGTGAGCGGGTCGGAGCCCTGCTCGGCCAGCAGCTCTTGCTGGTCGACGAACTGAGTGAGCCGGAAGGGGCGGAAACTGAGCGTGCGGATCAACGCCTCGCGCAGTTCCGGATCGTCGGGGCCGCGGAACCAAGCCTCGTTGGGGGAGATGACAGGCTCGAGGTCCTGGATCGCGGAAAAGTAGTAGAGATGGTCGATGTTGATGACCATGAAGCCGCCGTTGTCGGGCTCAAGCGTGGAAAAGAAGTCTGCCCGGTTGCGTATCACGACCGGAACGAGCAGGTCGCGAATCCGAATCGTCGTTTGAGCGCCGATCTCCAGGCCACGGGCGTCGAGGAAGCTGGAGCTGGCGATGACAGGGATCAGGCACGAGGTGCCGCTCTGGCAAAGAACGTCGTCCTGTTTGAAGAAACCACGCCGCCCGATTGCGGAGCCGAGAGCCCAGGTGAACTTCAGGGTATTGTCGCCCGAGATGGCGTCGTCGGTTTCGAACTGCTCGATGCGATCGAGGCGGTCGGTGCGAATCAGGATCCGTTCCCAACCCAGGCCAGGACCTTCGAAGCCCTCCAATAACTCCGGCTCACCTTCCCCGCTCGTCACAACGAGGTCGTCAAACAGGATGTGGCCGGGGTCGCCGAAGGTCCCCCCGAACGCCTCGGTCAAGAAGACGCTGTGAATGGAGTAGGGGGGTTCGGCATTGGTGGAGCGCAGCTGCTCACCGAGATCGGCGCTGAGTTTCTGCCACTCGGCGCCGAGATCCAGAGAGCCCATGCGGACGCGCGTATAGGTCCCGCGACCGTCGCGCAGACGCAGCCAGACGATCATGTCGGCACGGTCCGGCGTCGGACGCGCCCAGAGGCTGACCGTCTCGGGGTCATGAGAGCCGATGGGGATGCCGGCTCCGACGTCCCGGGCATTGATCGCGCGCAGGAGTTCGGACAGAGGCTCGTCGGCGAGGTTCAAGCCGAACCAGAGGAGCTCCGCCGCCGCATCCGGTTCAAGCGCCAGCACTTCCAGCGCGAGCCCCCCTCCTTCGCCGGCGACAGCAGTCGACGCCGTACCGCGGTAGGCCGTCGAGACCGTTTCGACACCGTCGACCTCGCCTAGAATCTCTTTGACCTGAACCGGCGGACGTTCGCCAAAGTTCTCCAGCGCGGCACGCAGATCAACGCCGGCTTCGTATCGCACCCGCTCGTCGAAGGAGCGGGTGACGGTGCCGCCGTATGAAGCGGCGAAGGTGCCCAGCGCCGCGCCGAGCATCAGCAGCAACGTCAGCCGCAGCGTCGGTCCGGGGTTGCGCACGATCTGCTGTAGCGCCGACGCGAGCGCAACCCCGACGCGGTCGCGCACGAGCCACGTGAGGATCCGGAACGCGATCGGTAAGAGCCGCAGCATGACGACGGAGAACGCAAGAGCGTAGAGGGTCGGGGTGACGAGCACGAGCGGATCGGCGGAGAGCCCGCCCACGGAGTCGCGCTGGAAGGCGGAGCCCTTGAGGTTCGCCTCCAGGATCAGGCCCACCGCGATCAGCACAAAGACGAGATCGAGGTAGTAACGCTGAATCACGTTGGCCCCGGCGGGACGGGCGGCGCGCTTGCGCAACTCCGACGTTGCGTTGCGCGAGACCCAGGCGACCGGGATCAGGATCGCGAGGACGGCGAACGCCGCACCGCCAGCCGCCAGCCCGAACGCGATCCCTTCGATCGTCGTGGGAATCGCGGCGCCGCCGGTGATCGGTTCGAAGGTCGAGGTGTAGCCCAGCAGGTTGATCACACCCACCGCGATGAACGGCCCTGCCAGGGCCGCGACCACGGCGAGGACGACGCCCTCGACGCCGTACAGGCTGAGCATCTGGCGCAGCGAGGCCCCACGACTGCGCAACAGCGCGATCTCGGTTTCCTCGCGCTCCACCAGCATCGTCGCGACGATCACGATGTAGAAAAGCACGATCGCGACGATCTGGATCAGCAACAGCAGAATCGGCACCTCGGTGAAGTTGAGGTCAACTTCGAAGGCGTCCAGTGTCGATTCGACAGGGCTGAGCACGAAACCGCCCACGGTCCGCAGATCGCCGCGCAGGTTGTCGAAGGCGGCCTGGGTGCTGTCCAGCACGGAGACATCGAAGCCCTCGACCGGCAGCGGGTCGACCCAGACGGTTTGTAGGAGCTGACCGGGGTAGACCACCGCTAGCGACGTGATCAGCGTGTCGTTGTGCGCCAGCAGCGTAAAGACTGGTCCCAGAACCGGCGTGGTGGGCGCGCTGAAGAAGGGCACGCCGAGGGCGCTCCAGATCGCGGCGCTCTCGCCTCCTCGATCAACGACGCCGACAACCTCCGCCGTCCAGCTGACGCTGACTTGATGCGACGGAGCGCAGGGGGGACGCGGCGGCGGCGGCGGTCCACCCGGCCCGGGAGGCGGTTCCCGGTCGCACTCGTCGAAGCTGTCGATCAGGGTGATGGTGTCGCCCGGCTCGAGGCCGGACCGAGCTTGCTGGGGGGCCGGGATCACGACTTCGATCGGCCCGACCAGGATCTGCAGGCCCGACTCGGGGTCGGCGATGACCTGCGCGGGCTCGGCGTAGCGCCCCTCGACGAGCGTGGTCCGCTCTTCGAGATCGCTCAGCGACGCGAGGGCGGCGCCGGGGGCGAAAGCGTTCGCGAAGGTCGCGATCTCGATCGTGAAGGCGCGCGAGACGGCGCCACTGGCGCGGTCGGCGGCGAGATCGCCGAAGTGGACGTCGAGCGACTGCTGCGTGAACTGGCGCGCCGCGTCGCTGCGCTGGCCCCCGGCGGGAACGCCCGGCAGGATCGCACTGACCGACCCGCTCTCGCCGACCCGGTTCTCCAGCTGGAAGTCGAGCCCCAGATCAGACAGCGCGCGCGTGTAGATCGTTGTCGAGGCCATCAGCACGCTGGCGACCAGCACGCCGACGCCAACCACGCTAAGCAGCCGCCAATTAGCACGCATGCGGCGCGCAATTAAACTGAGATTGGCGAGGAAGCTCTGCATGCGGCCCCGGCACGTCCTCGGCCCGCAGGCCGCGCGACTTTCGTTCCCTCGGCCTGATGGCCCGGCCAATCCAGCATGTGGCGCAGCCGTGAGGCCCGGAGCGAGCTTAGTGGGGATGGGGGCTTGTGACACGAGCGCGCCACACGCGAAATTAGCCGAGCCGCCGATCGTGGCGGGTAAGGCCTTGGAGCGATCGAGTCGGCTAGCATCGCTCGACGAAACGGTGCAAACAGGAGGCGTCCTGATGGCGGACTACGACAACATTCTGCTCGATGTCGACGGCGCGGTCGCGACGATCACACTGAACCGGCCCGAGAAGCTCAACGCGATGAACCAGGGTCTGCTGACGGACCTGTTCGACGCGTTACGCGAGCTACGTGGGGGCGACGCGGTGCGCGTGATCCGGCTCAAGGCCGCCGGGCGGGCGTTCTGCGCCGGCTACGACCTGACGCCGGAGAAGGGCGCGCTGTCCTGGCAGCCGAACGAGCGCACCGGCGATAGGGCGGCGGAGTTGGGTGAGAGCCGCATCGCGCTGGACCGCGAAGGGCTGCGCGACACCGTCGAGCGCTGGCTCTGGATGTGGAGCTACCGCAAGCCGATCATCGCGCAGGTGCACGGCTACTGCCTGGCCGGCGGCGGCGAGATGATCGGCGCCTGCGACATCGTCTTCGCGGCCAAGGATGCCCGCTTCGGGCACCCGGCCGGTCGCGCCTTGGGCATCCCGCCGACGACCTGCTTGTGGCCATTCAAGATCGGGATGCTCAAAACTAAGGAATTACTCTTCACCGGCGACATGATCGACGGGCTCGAGGCCGAGAAAATCGGCATGATCAATCACGCCGTCGACGAGGAGGAGCTGGACCAGACGGTGGCCGACTTCTGCAAGCGCGTCGCCCAGGTCCCGCTCGACATGCTGACGGTGCACAAGCACGCGACGAACCGCTGGTTCGAGCTGGCCGGGCTGCGCACGGCGGCCTACGAGTCAGGCGACTTCGACGCGATCGCGCACGAGGCGCCGTCGATCGCGGAGTGGCGCAGCATTGCGCAGGAGAAGGGGCTCAAGCACGCCCTGGCCTGGCGCGACGAGCCCTTCGGCGATGGTTGGGGCGCGAAGGGTCCGCCGTCGGAGTAGGCGAAGGGCGCACGGCGCGAGCCGTCCGCCGAGCCTCAGCCCATGAGTTTGACGGGGTCGCTGCCATCCGGTCCGGGTGGCGATGGCCGGTTTCGATAGTCGGTCAACCGGAGCAGGAGCATGAGGCCGGCGCTCGCCGCGAGCATCAGAAGCGGCCGCCAGCCACGCTTGAGGCCAATCGGTTGGGAGCTACGGGCCGTCCTCACCATCGACCGATGTGACCGCGAGCCGATCGCCCCACAGCCCGAGTAGCGACTCCGAGGTGTACTCCAAGAGCACGCTGCGCGGATTGCGTCGATACAGGGACGCGCTGACTTCCAGGCCGAGCGCTCCGGTCTCCGTACAGGGACAGACGAGGCGAAGCAGGTAGTGCGTCTCTTGGTAGCTCCCCTCGCGTTCCCCGCTCCTCTGGTGGGTGGCGCTGCACGGCGGCGCGCGACACGACCGTGGATTGGAACTCGTCGCTGCCCTCATCGAGGACGCCGACCGTGCCGATCGCTCCGAGCATCAGCAAC
>CAUYZA010000100.1:0-9553 GCA_963577225.1 Dehalococcoidia bacterium
GGTAGATCCCGCCCGAGCCGATCCCCAGGATGAAACGTCCGTCCGTCAGCGCCGACACCGTGGCCGCGCTCATCGCAAACGCGACGGGGGTGCGGTAGGCGACCGGGCAGACCCCAATCCCCGTGATCAGACCGGCGGGGTCGATCTCGCGGCTCGCGGCCCAGCGCATCGTGCAGAGCTGGAACGAGTCGTAGCCGGCACCCTCCGGCGTCCACATGCTGGTGTAGCCCAGATCCACGGCCTCCCGCGCGATCTGGCGTTCCTCGTCGAAGCTCAGCCCCAGGCTGCCGTCGACACCAATCCCGATCTCCATGCCGTCCTCCGCTCGTCCGCCGCTCAGTCTATTCTGCATCGTTTCATGAGCAAGGCAGATCCTAGCCGCGAATCATCGTCTGCCCCAGTGCCCGGCGCCCCAGCCGCCGCTCTAGCATGCGCGATGTGTTAAGAGCATGGTTCAAGCGCACATTCGATTCGATGTCGGTGCCGAGCTACCGCATCCTCTGGTGGGGCACGCTGGCGGCCTTTCTTTCGTTCAACATGTCGTTCACGGTGCAGAGCGTGGTGGCCTTCGACCTCGAAGGCACGAACAGCGCTGTCGGCCTGGTGCAGTTGGGCAACGGCTTGGCCTGGTTCATCGTCGGCCCGTTCGGCGGGGTCTTCGCGGATCGGGCCTCAAAGCGACGACTGCTCTTCATCGCGCAGGGCGGCATTGGGATCGCGTTCCTTGTCGCGGGCGTCCTCATCCTGACCGACCAGATCACGATCATGTTCCTGGTCCTCGTCACGTTCGCGCAGGGCATGGCCTTCGCCTTTACCGGTCCAGCCCGGCGCGCCTACGTCGCGGACGTCCTGCCAACAGAGAAACTGGGCAATGGCATCGCCCTCATGCAGCTCGCGCTGACGACGCCGGGAGTGGTCGGTCCTGCCCTGGGCGGTGTCCTGATCGGAATCGGCGCGGTCGGCCCGGGCGGGGTCTATCTGATGATGGCCGGGATGCTCTTTCTCGTCCTGACTTCGCTCCGACTGCTGCCGCCGGCCGATCAAAACAAGCCGAAGGGCTCCGTGCGGAAGGACTTCGCTGAGGGTGTTCGCCATGTCTGGCAGCGCCCACGCTTGCGGCTGCTCATCTTCACCTTCCTCAGCCTCTCCGTCGTTGGCTTTTCACCTCAGGTGCTGTTCCCAGGCCTGCTCGAAAACGAGTTGGGGCGCGAAGCGAAGGACATCGGCCTCTTCCTCACCTCCACCGCCATCGCCGGGATCATTATCGGCCTCGCCGTCGCGGGGCTGATTGGGTCGCGCAGGGCCGACGGCCTCATGTACGGCCTCGGAGCCATGTACGCTGGGTCCCTGCTGTTGCTCGCGGTGGCGCCGTCGTTCGAGCTGGCAATCGGCGTGATGTTCCTGATCGGGTTGAGCTTGGGCGGCTATCAGATTCTCAACAACGCGCTGATCGTCACGTCCGCCGACCCGGCCTATCACGGCCGGGTCGTGGCTCTGACGATGTTGGCTTTCGGCGCCCAGGGCATCATGGGCCTGCCCTTCGGCGCCTTGGGCGACGCCATCGGCGAACGCTGGACCCTCGCCCTGATCGGCTCGATGGCGGGAACGATCATCCTGCTCGCCCGACTGATCTCGTTGCGTGTGCCGGCCACCCGCGCCACTCCCCCCAACGCGCCGGACGGCACGCCCGCAGAAGCCCCCCCGGACGACGCACCCCACGAAGTCCCCACCGACGCGCCGGCCGAGCACACTCCCACTAGCAACTAGCGCCGCGCGCAACACATCGATCCCGGCGAACCGCGCATCACCTAGACTCTCGCACGAAGCGAGAGGATCACTCCCCATGGTCGAACCAGACGCCGACGAAGTGGGCCGCGTTCGCGACTACCTGCTCGCCCAAGGCGAGAAGTACAGCTGGCTCGATCTCTGGCCGCGCGTGATCGCCGGTCGCCTGGATTTCCTCGACGCGATCTCGGATGTGAACAGCGAGCAAGCCGCCTTTCAGCCCGGCGGCGACGTCTGGAGCATCGCGGAGGTTGGCCACCACGTGCTGCAAGCGTCGCGCAACGTGCAAAAGGTGGTGCGAAGCCTGTCGGCTGGTGGGGCCGCTCCAGCGGGCAACGTCGACCCGCCACGCGAGCCGGCCCGGACACCGTGGGACAGCCTCAGCCACTCCATCCGCGAGGACTCGGTCCGCCTGGCGGCCCTGATCGACGGGCTGCCAGAACCGCCCTCGCTCGACGCCATGTCCCCCCACCCCTTCTTCGGCGACCTGCACGCGCGCGCCTGGTACCTCTTCCAGCGCGTCCACGATCAGGACCACGCCCAACAGGTGCTGGCCAACAAGAGCATCGACGCCTACCCCAGCTAACGACGCGAGCGAGGAGCACGAGAGGACAGCCATGAGGGTTTCGATTGGGCTGCATCGCGACGGCGTCAACGACTGGGACAGCGCCGTTACCTACGCACAAGAAGCGGAGAAGCTGGGCGTCTACTCGCTCTGGTCGGCCGAGGCATGGGGCCACGACGGGATCACGCCGCTGGCCTATCTGGCGGCACGCACGGAGTCGATCAAACTGGGCACCGGCATCATCCAGGGCGGCACTCGCACCCCGGCGCTGATCGCGATGACGGCGATGTCCCTGCAATCGATGACGGGCGGCCGCTTCATGCTTGGCTTGGGTACCAGCGGACCACAGGTGATCGAAGGCTGGCACGGCATCCCCTTCGATCGACCCGTGGGCCGAATGAAGGAGATCATCGAGATCGTGCGGCTGGCCTGCAGCGGTGCCAAGGTCGAGTACGACGGCTATCACTACACGCTGCCGCTGCCGGGCGGGGAGGGCAAAGCGATCCGCTCCGGCTCCCCGCCGGTCGAGCCGCCGCCCATGTACCTCGCCTCGCTGGGACCGCGCAGCCTGCGCATGACCGGCGAAATTGCCGACGGCTGGCTCGGCACTTCGTTCATCCCGGAGACGGCCGACGTCTTCTTCGACGAGATCCGGGCCGGCGCCGAGGCAGCCGGCCGCGACTTCGACGCGATCGACCTGCAAGCCGGCGGCGCCATCATCTTCAGCGACGATCCGGAGCGCGTCGCCGCCGAGCACGCGCGCGGCATCGCGTTCACGCTCGGCGCCATGGGCTCCGCCAAGTCCAACTTCTACAACGACGCCTTTTGCCGCCAGGGCTACGCCGACGAGGCCAAAGAGGTGCAACGACTCTGGATTGAGGGCAAGCGCGACAAAGCCCGCGAGCGAGTGCCTGTTGATCTCGCGCTCAAGATCAACCTGATCGGCGACGATACCGCTATCCGCGAACGGCTCCGCGTCTACCGCGACGCGGGCTTGACAACGATCCGCGGCGGCGTCGAGGGAGAGACGGTGGCGGAACGGCTCGACAATCTCCAGCACTTCATGTCGCTGGTGGACGAAGTCAGCAACGAATCCTGAGAATGGACGCGACTCAGCGAGGAGAGCGCCAATGACGGTCGACAGTTACAAGTTCCTGCCCAAGTCGTTCCGAGCCGGATACGAGAGCACCCCGATGCAGGAATCCGAAACGGTCTGGGCGCCGCTCGGCAAGCCGGCCTCGGAGGCTACGGTCGCGCTCATCACCTCCGCCGGGATCTACCTCAAGGCCGGCCAGGAACCGTTCGACATCGAACGGGAGAAGCGCGATCCGACCTGGGGCGACCCGACCTATCGCGCCATCCCGCGAGGGACACTGCAAGCAGCGATCGACGCGACACATCTCCACATCAACACCCGCGACGTGAAAGAGGACCTCAACGTCGCGCTGCCCATCCGCGCGTTCGCGACGTTGGAGGCCGATGGCACAATCGGCGCGCTGGCGGAGGAGCACTACTCCTTCATGGGCTTCCAGCAAGCCGGCGCCGACGAGTGGCGTTCCCACTACGGCCCCGAGGTCGCGGAGCGCTGCAAGCAGGCCGACGTCGATGCGGTGGTCCTCGCACCGGCTTGACCGGACTGCTGCCGCAACGTGCCCGTGCTGGCGCGTTCCCTCGAATCGGCGGGCCTGGCCACGGTCACGGTGACGATGATGCCCGACCTGGCAGAGAAATTCCGGCTTTCGCGCATCGTCGGCGTGGAATTCCCGTTCGGGCACGCCTTCGGCATGCCCCACGATCCGGAAATGCAACTCGCCGTCTCCCGTGCGGCCGCGGCGCTCCTCGACCACGCGAGCGAGCCCGAATCCCGCGTTGATCTGCCGATCGAGTGGCCCGTCGACACGCGGACTGCCTACCACGACTGGCAGCCCACGGAGGCCAGCCCGATCGTCGCCTTGCAGATCAAGCGTCGCCAGGAAGCGGAAGCGAAGCGGCAGGCCACCAAAGACTGATCTCGCGTGACTGACCGGGCCACCAGATTCAGGCGGGGCCGACCTCCGGGGCCCCGTGGCTGAAATACACACGGTCGGGTTCAAGCCGGCGCAGGCGCTGGACGACAGCGCTGTCGCTCTCCGCGTACTCCACTGCGGACTCGGCCACCTGACCAGCGATGAGGATGCGTTCCGCCCCGTCCACGAAGACCACTTGATGCCCGGGGGCGTGGTCGGCGGTGAGAATGAGCTGCACCTCGGGCGTCAGATCGAGATCGCCATCGACCAACTCGCACGCCACGTCGGCAGCCTCGACCCACTCGGCGATCGTGTAGCGCTCGGCCCGGGCCGCCTCTCGCTCCGCCGCCTGCACGCGGATCGGCACCTCGGTGAATAGGTGATTCCGGCCAGAGTGGTCGAAGTGCAGGTGCGTGTTCACCACGACGTCGATATCGGCCAGTGTCGCCCCGTGCTCTGCCAGGAGCGCAGGCAGTGAGTAGTCCTTCGGCTGGTATTCCCGATCGATGAAGCCCGAGCCTTCGCCGACGCCGGTGCCGACAAGGATCGTCGCCGCGTCCGTGCGAATCAGGTACGCGTAGACGGGCAACGCCTGATTCGGCAACGGATGCCAGTCGGGCGTGACCATCTCGTCGAGCAGCAGGGGATAGATGTTCGCAGGCACCGGCCACCTCCAGCGCGCAAGTATCCCCGGCGCTGACATCTTCGCATCGGACATCCGAGCAGGTGATCATCCGAGCGGGTCGCGGGGTCCTAGAGACAGGTCGGCCAGTACGCCAGCGGTCGGGGCCGGTCACGAGGGGCCTGGGTGATCACGTGCCGGCGCACGGCCTCAACGAGAATGCGACGGGTATCGGCCAGGTCGATGATCTCGTCGAGGTTCATGTTCCCAGCGGCGCCGAAGGGGTCTTGGTCGAGCGACCATTCGTCGATCAGGCGTTGGCGCTCCGCGTCCGGGTCTGCAGCTTCCTGGATGCTCCGAGCGTGCACGACATTGACGCCGACCTCCGGATCCATGAAGGAGATCTGCGCGCCCGGCCAGGCAGTGATCAGCGCGTTGTCCATGCTGTTGCCGGAGAGGCCGAAGTAGGCCAGGCCGAACGCTTTGCGCAGCAAGACCGTGAAACGCGGAACCTGGGTCTGTCCCAGCGCCTCGAGAAACATGATCGCGCGGCTGAGCAGCCGGTCGTGCTCCGGCTGCTTGCCAACGATGAAGCCCGGCACATCCTGCAGAAAGACGAGCGGGATGTTGTTGGCGTCGCAGAGGCAAAGAAACAACGTCCCTTTGTCACACGACTCGGGGCTGAGCGCGCCAGCGTTGACCATGGGATTGCTCGCCAGAATACCCACCGAACGACCACCCATGCGGGCGAGGACTGTGAGCAGACTGCGACCGTACTGAGGCTTGAGCTCGAGGTATTCGCCGTCATCGACCAGACGCTCGATCACGCGGTGCATGTCGTAGGCGCGGTTGCGCTTGGTCGGTACGAGGTCGCCGATCGTGGGATCGGGCGGGATTTCTTCGTCGAAGTCGCGCTCGGGCGGAAGCGACCAGGAGTTGCTCGGCATATAGGAGAGGAACAGCCGGATCAGCTCCATCGCCTCTTCTTCGGTTTCCGCGCCACGGTCAATCTGCCCCGTCTGCTTGAGATGGACATCGACGCCACCCAACTCTTCCAAACTGACTGTGGCCCCCGTCGCGATTTCGATCACGCGCGGACTGGAGACGGCCAGCGAACTTCCGCGCACCTGCACCACGAAGTCGGAAAAGTCGGACTGGAACGACGAACTACCGAACGACTCCCCAACGATCGCGGTGGCGACGGGGATCCGGCGCACCCGGCGGGCAGCCTCCAAATCGGGGGTGATCTTGGAGAATCCCTCGGAGCCGAGCAAATCTGGCAACCGGCCGCCCCCAGTCTCGCCGAAGTAGATGTAAGGCACACCCTGGCGGATCGCTTGGTCGTAGATCCGTCGCGTGCGCTTGCCACCAACAACGGAGGACGACCCGTGCAGCACCGTCACGTCATCACCACTGACCGCCACGTGACGGCCATCCACTCGGCCCCATCCGCCAATCTTGCCGTCACCGGGGGTCGTGTCGCGGACCTCGGGGCGCTCGCTGCGCGCGAACGTCCCGATCTCCGAGAAAGAGCCGGGATCCAGCATCTGGTCGATTCGCTCGCGAATCGTGTACCTGCCGCGGTCGTGCTGGCGCTCGATGCGATCGATGCTCCCCATCTCATCGCGGATCGTGTCGCGGCGGTCGAGCAGGTCTTGGCGAATTTCCTCTGGCGTGCGGTCGGTCACGACGCAAATCCTCGGCTGCAGAGTTGGGCCGTGGGGCTCGGCGCCCGCGCCATCCTATGGGCTGGCACTCAAAGGCGGGCTGGTGAGTCAGTCGGAGAGCGCCGGTCCCGTCTCGACGAGCTCCAGCACGGTGCCGTCAGGATCCTTGAAGCAGACGAACCGAACCGAGGCGCCGGTCGGTCCGGTCAGCTCGACAGGCTCGGAGATGAACTCCACGCCTTCCTGCTGCAAGCGCTGAACATCGGCGTCGAGGTCCGAAGTCAACAGCGCCACGCGGGCAAGCCCGAGATGGTAGAGGTGCGGATAGGGAGGCTCGGCGTCGGTGGGATCTTGCCACTCGAGCAGGTCGATCGCGGTGGCGCGCGGATTGTCGGCAAGCGCCATCACGGCACCCCACACCGTATGAGGCGACATCCCCACTGCAGCGCTGATCTCAGCGCTGCCCTTTGGCTCCACCTCCCAGACCACGCGGAACCCGAGCATCTCGTAGAAGCCTCGCGATCGATCGAAGTCGCTGCAGTTGACGTTGACATGAGCCATGCCCTGGATGTTCACGGAGACTCCGATCCACCAAGCGCGTCCGGCCCGTCTAGCGACGGCTTGCCTGGCATCCAACCACTCGGCGCCCTCCCTGGCAAGGGCGGTCGCTCTACTCGCGCCGCGTCAGTTCTGCTGCGGATCGTCGGGAAAGAACCCCATCCACTTGAGGTCGTCCGGCTGACGCCGGAAGACCTGCTGCCAGAGGTCCTCGGGCTGCGGGGTGAGCGCGTCGGCCTCGGTCGCCTCGAGCACGAACCAGGCCCCCTCCTGCAGCTCCCCCTCGAGCTGGCCCGCGCCCCAGCCGGCATAGCCCGAGAACAGGCGCACCAGATCGACGCGCCGTCTCACAACGGCAGGGTCCTGGCTCAAATCCACCATCCCAATCCGCCCCAAGACAGGAGTCCAGGCTCCGCCCGGAGTGTCGCTTGAAGGGCCGTCCGACGGGCCGGCTGTCGGCTCTTCCAGCGCATCCTCCACCGCCCTGTCGGGGCCGGGCTTACTGCGGCCCAGACACAAGACCCGCCCTCCTTCGACTGGGCCGCCACTGAAGACGACGCCCGGAGCGGCCGCCAGACCCTCCCAACCAGGTACGGCCTCAGACACTCGCTGCTCGCTCGGCCGGTTGAGCACCACTCCCAAGGCCCCTGCTGCCGCCGTGTGTTCGATCATGAACACCACGGTGCGATGAAAATTCGGGTCGCCCAAAACGGGCGACGCGATTAGCAATCGGCCTTTGATCTCCGAATCCGCCACGGACACCCCCGAATCCAGCGCCTAGGATCGTGCCAGACGCGCGGGGAGAAGGCAAAGACGGGACAGACGATGCGGATCGTGGCCTGGAACATCCGCGCCGGCGGCGGACAGCGAGTCGAGCCGATCCGCGACCAGATCGTGGACTAGAATCCCGATCTGGTGGTGCTCTCGGAGTTCCGCGCCACGCCTCCGAGCGCCTGGCTGGCGGACGCTCTCAACACCGACGGCTGGCGCTTCCAGCGTTCGACGGCCAGGGTAGACAACGCCGCGCGCAACAGCCTGCTGATCGCCAGTCGACGGCCCGTGCAACGCGCCGGCCTGCGCCGGCCCACTCCTGTAGGCGAGCGCTGGCTCGGCCTACGCACGGAGTGGCCCGCAGCCAGCAACCCGCCGGCGGGCCCGCCGCTCGGCATCGGAGCGATGCACGTGCCCACTCGGTCCAGCGGCCGCAAGGGCGATTTTCTCGATGCAGCGCTCTCCGTGGCGCGCCGCTGGCGGCCCGGTCCGGCTCTGCTGGTAGGCGACACGAACAGCGGCCGCCGCGGCATCGACGAGGAATCGCCCGCCTTCAGCCAGCTGGAAGAAGGCTGGATCGACGATTTGGCGCGAGCCGGCTGGGTCGATGCCTTCCGTGCCCTGCACGGCGATCGGCGTGAATACACGTGGTACTCCCCCAACGCTGGCAACGGCTTCCGCCTCGACTACGGCTTCTGCAATCCCCTACTCCTGCAGCGGCTGCGGGCCGCGCAGCACGTCTGGGGCAGCGACGGCGGCACACGGCGCGACGCGCTCAGCGACCACGCCGCGCTGCTGCTCGATTTCGACTGAACACGCCCGCCTGCCTAGGATGCCCGTATGGCCGACCCCGCCCTCTACAGCCCCACCTCACACGTCTACTTCTCACAGCGCCTACGTCTGCACTACGTCGACTGGGGCAACGAAGGGGCACCCGCACTGCTCCTGATCCACGGCGGCCGCGACCACTGTCGCAACTGGGACTGGGTCGCCCGGGCCTTCCGCGACGACTACCACGTGATCGCCCTCGACCTGCGCGGGCACGGCGACTCGCAATGGGTCTTCGGCTCCGGCTACGCCATGATCGACTACGTCTACGACATCGCCCAGTTGGTGCATCAGAAGCACTTGGAACCGGTCACGATCATCGGCCACTCCCTGGGGGGCTCGATCGCGCTGCAATACGCCGGGGTGTACCCCGACAAAGTGCGAAAGCTCGTCTCGATCGAGGGGCTCGGGCCACGCCAACGAGAAATCGAGGAGACGGGTCAAAAGCCCGCGCCGCAGCGCATGGACGAATGGATCGAGCAGACCCGCGGTTTCGCCGGGCGGGTACCCAAGCGTTATGACTCCCTCGAAGACGCGATCGCGCGCATGCATGACGCGAACTCCCACCTCTCCGAGGAACAGGCACGCCATCTCACGATCCACGGCACCAACCAGAACGAAGACGGCACCTACTCATGGAAGTTCGACAACTACATCCGCGGCCACTCCCCCTATCGCTTCGATGAGGAGGAGGCCCGAGAGCTTTGGTGCCACATCACCTGCCCCGCGCTGCTCGTCGGCGGCAGCGAAT
>CAUYZA010000101.1:0-9506 GCA_963577225.1 Dehalococcoidia bacterium
AACGCACATGCGGCGAAGACGGAGAAGTCCATCGATCAGGCCGTCGCCGCCGCCCCTCCCGGGGCGCCGCCGGCGTCGTCCGGCGGCACGGGCTCAACAGCGACCAGACTGATCCGGCGTTCGTCGGCCGCCTTGACGACGAAGCGATAGCCTTCGTAGTCGGCCTCGGCGCCTACCTCCGGGATGCGGCGCAGCAGAGCCAGGACGAGGCCGGCCACGGTATCGGCGTCGGGATGCGCCCACTCCACTCCCAGCTCCTCACCCAAGTCCGACAGCGAGCGGTTGCCCTCCACGTACAATTGCCCGCCGATGCGGACCGCGACATCTTCCCCCTGCGGCCCGCTCTCGCTCTGGATCTGACCCAGGACCTCCTCCGTGATGTCCTCCAGGGTCACCAGGCCGGAGGTGGATCCGTACTCGTCGATCAAGATTAGGAGTTGCGCGCCAGTCTCGCGCATCGTGTTGAACGCGCGTGACACGGATGCAGCCTCCGACTCGAACGGTGCCTCACGCATGATCTCGCGCGCCTCGACGTCTGATCGACCCGTCGCGTAAGCAGCGGCCACATCGCGCACATGCACGTAGCCCACGACGTTATCCGGCGACCCCGAGACGACTGGCAGCCGCAGAAAGCCGGCCTCCGCAAGGCGTGAGGCGACCGACTCTAGCCCCTCGTCGGCTTGGGCCGAGACCATGTTGACGCGTGGCGTCATGATCTGGCGCACCTGGGTCTGCTCCAGATCCAGCGCGCCCAACAACATCGTCGATTGGTCTTCTTCAATGGCGCCCGCCTCCGCCCCGATCCGGATCGCCGTGCGCAGTTCGCCCACGCTCAGCGTCGGCCGTTCGCTGCCGCCTTCCCCGATCAGGCGTAGGAGGACGCGACTGACTCCATCGAGCAGATTTACGGCCGGCCGCACGAGAAGGGCCCAGCCTTGCAGCGGCAGCGCGTAGAGCCGCGAGAGGCGGAAGCTGTGGTGCAGGGCGATCGTCTTCGGGCCGACCTCGCCGAAGACGACCAGCAAGATCGTCACGATCAGCGTCGCCGCGACGACGCCCGCGCCCTCGCTGACGACCTCCGCCGCCAGCACGGTGCCGACAGCGGCCGCGCCCGTGTTGACGAGGTTGTTGCCCACCAGAATCGCGGCCAGCAGCCGTCGGGGCGTCGACAGCAGCGCCGAGACGCGCGCCGCGCCCGGCACCCCCTCCCGCACTTGATGCTCGAGCTGCACCCGCCCTAGCGAGAGAAACGCAGTTTCCGCGCTTGAGAAAAACGCGGACAGGACGAGTAGCACGATCAGAACCGCAATCTCGATCGCCACGGAAATCCTCCCGGCGACGGTCATGCTGCCGCCGCCCGTTCACAGGAAAACGCTACACCCGCCGTGTGTCCGTCACGGATTTGGTATGTCGACTCGCGGCGCGCGGGCGACCCGGACGAGCCATCATTGGGCTTGCCTGCCGTAGGCTTGGGGCCGGCGCGCACCGCAGCAGGCAAGTCCTCGTGGAATTCACGCTTCCTGTCCTCGCCACCAGCACCGGAGTCGCCGGGCAGCTGGTCGTGCTCGTCGTAGCCGCCGTGATCGGCGGCTACCTGGCGCACCTGGTGCGCGCCCCGCTCGTGGTGGGGTACATCGCGGGAGGCCTGATTGTTGGCCCGTCCGTCAGCGGTGTGGTGCAAGAGATCGACGACATCGAATTCGTCGGCGAGCTCGGCGTCGCGCTGCTGCTCTTCTCGATTGGACTCGAATTTCCCCTGGAGCAGTTCCGCCGGCTCGGGCGTCGGCTCTACATCTCCGCCATGGTGCAGATTGGCGTGCTGGGGATCGTGGGCTATGGCATCGCCGTGGGATTCGGTTTCAGCGCCCCCGCCGCGACGCTGGTCGCCGGGGCGATGGCCTTCTCCAGCACGGCGCTGCTGGTCCGGATCCTGGCGCAATCGGCCAACCGGCGTGGCGCCGCTTTCCAGTGGGTCCTAAGCATCGCGTTGATCCAGGACCTCGTGGCTGTACCGCTGTTGGTCGTGTTGCCGCAACTCGGCGAGACGACGGGTAGTGAGCTCCTAGTCGATGTGTTGTTCGCGATGGCTAAAGGCGTTGGCTTGGTCGTCAGTGTGCTCGTGTTGGGCCGCTTCGCGGTGCCCTGGATCATGGAGCGTGCGCTTTCCGTCGGCTCACGCGAGCTGTTTTTGATGACGACGTTCGCGCTGGCCAGCGGGGTTGCCGTGGGGTCGTTCGCCGTGGGGCTCTCGCTCGCCTTCGGCGCCTTCCTGGCCGGACTGGCGACTGCACAATCCGTCTATGCCACCCGCGCGCTGCACGAGCTGGTTCCGCTGCGCGATCTCTTCGCCGCCACGTTCTTCGTCAGCATCGGTGTGCTGCTCGACATCAGTGCCGTCGGCGACGAGATCGGGCTCTTCGTCGTGCTGGTTCTCTGGGGCGCGTTGGGCAAGATCGTGCTGATCTTCGCGCTGGCCCGCTGGTCCAATTTCGACTCCGCCCGCTCGCTGCGGATGGGATTGCTGCTGGGGCAGGTGGGAGAATTCTCATTCCTGCTCGCTGCCGCGGCCAGCCCGGCCGCGAGCGACGAGGTGGGCGAGGTTGTCGTCGCGGTGGGGGCGGTCAGCATGGCCCTCTCCGCCGCCGCTATCCGTCTTGGCGGCCCGATCGAGCGGGGGCTCCTGCGGATCCCCGGTCTTGAGTCGCACTGGTCGTTCACGCCCGAAGTCGAGGCATCGATGACAGAGATGCGCCAGCACACGGTGATCGCCGGCTACGGCGATACCGGACGCGAAGTTGCTCACATGTTGCGTCGGCGGGAGTTCCAGTTTGTCGTTGTCGACTCGGATCCCAACCTACCCACCGAGTTGCGCGACGCCGGGATGGACTTCGTCTGGGGGGACCTGGCGAACCCGGCCACACTCGATGAATCGATTCTTGAGCATGCGCGCATCCTCGCCATCACGATCCCGGACATGCTGGTGACGGAGGCGATTGTTCGCCGCGTGCGGTACGAATACCCGCGCCTCTTTATCGTGGCCCGCGCCGAGGGGCCGGGCAGCAACGCGCGGCTACGGGAGGCGGGGGCCAACGCTGTTGTGCTGCAAACGCTCGAGGTCGGGCTGGAGTTAGCGCACCACGTGGCGCACCGCTACGGCGTGACGAACGCCGAGATCCGCAGCGCCAACGCGCAGCGTCGCGAGGAATACGAGGGCTGAGTCCTGGACTTTGCTAGCCCCAGCGCGGGTTGAAATCCACGTCGATGCCCAAATTGCGCTTTGCGATGGACTCCAGAGCGATCATGTCCGACGGCGGATGCGCCTTGCCTGCTCGTACGTCGCGGTAGAGCCGCTCCAGCCCGAAGCGACGGAAGAGGCCGGGCCCGCCGGCGATGTCCATCGCCAGGCCGACCACCCGGACGTGGTTATTCGTCGTGATGTACTTGCAGATGCCGCCCTTTTCGCCGGTCTTGTCCGCATCCCACGGCTTCGCGATCCAATCCTCCGCCGACGAGCGCACGAGGGCGCGGGAGGCGTCGTTTAGTGCCACCATCTCAGCTAGTTGGTACTGCAGGCCGGGCATGTGCGAGAGCGGTCGCTCCTCGGTCGGTGGCTGGCGATCCTTCATGTACGCGATCGCCCAGTCGGTCGCAGCCTGCGCGATGCCAAGGTAGGTGGCGCCCACGGTGATATTGAACCAGGCCAGGAATGCCGTCATCCCGCCCAACAGCGCTTGCTCCGCGGGTGCGGCGGGCGGCACCATCATGTCTGGCACGAAGACCTCTTTGAACTCCACATCGACGGAACCGCTCGCCCGCATGCCCAGCACATCCCACGACTCCGCGCCTAGGCCCGTAATGCCCTCGGTGCTTTTCGGCAGGCCGATCATGGCGACCATGTTGTCGCCGTCGGGATGATCGACCATGTGGCAGAGGGCGCCCACGAAGTCCGCCGCGGGGAAGTTGGAGTTGTACGACTTGGTGCCGTTGATCCGCCAGCCGCCTTCGACGCGGGTCGCTTTGGTTGCGGGTAGGAAATAGGAGCCCGCCTGCCCCGTCTCGCTGAACGAGCCCGACAGGATCGACTTGTTTGTCGCCATCAGGGTCAGCAGCATCTCGACTTGCGCCTGACGCTCGGGCGAGGCGCCCTTGGCATCGTGTTGCATCGCTCCCAGGCCGAAGATGTGCATGTTGACGCCGATCGCCGTGCCCCCGCATCCCTGAGCTAGCTGCTCCTGGCAGGCCGACAGCTCCAACAGATCCACGTCTTCACCGCCCAAACGGCCGGGCAGCGTCATGTGGGCGTAGCCGCTGGCGCGCATCGCGTCGTAGTTCTCGACCGGGAACGAATTCTCGCGGTCGTGTTGGTCCGCCCGCGTCGCGAAGTCGGCTGCGTGCATGCGCGCGCGTTCGAGCAGTTGGATTTGCCGTTCGGTCAGGGGCTTGCGCAGCAGCGTCGGGTACTCCGGCCAGGCCCCCTCGGGCTCGGCCTGGCTCTCGGCTGGGGCGGAATCCGTCGTCATGGGGCACTCCCATCGGGCCAGGGGCGATTCTGTCGTGGCGCTTGGAGGGCGTCCAGCGCTCATCCTACGCACCCGGCGCGAGCTGGGAAATGCAGCACGAACGGCCGCCGAAGCCCGTGGAATCGGGCGCGACGACACGCCAGGGCATGTCTATCGCCAACGCCGAGACCCTGCCAAACGTCTAGACTGACGGAGAGCCGGTACCACCTGATCCTGACAGCATCCGCGCGGTCGGCGAGGAGGCAGTGATGGCGTCGAAAGATAAGGGCGGCAAAAACAAGAAGCAAGCGGCGGCGAAGTCGTTGAAGGAAAAGCGCCAGGCCAAAGCCGACAAGAAAGCCGCCAAGGCCAGAAACGCAGTGGGCGCGCCGGGAGCCTAGTGCCGTTGCCGCAACCGCCTCGTCAGGATCCCGGCTGGGGTGGCGACGACACCCCGGCGAGCGATGTGTGCGAAGTCCGGAGCAAGACGGCTCAGCGGTTGCAGAGCGCGCTGCCCCCGTCCGTCAGGAGCCGGCACAGATTCGGTGCCAGAGTCCGCACCGCATCGTCCTGAGCGGCACCGAGACGAGTCAAGCTCCTGCCGGACAGCCCTGAGTCTTCCGCAACGGCGGCTGCGCCGATGGCGACATCAATTTCGACGAGTTCCTCGTAATAGGCGACGAGTTCCGCGTGCTCCGAGGAGTACGAGGCGGGCGGATCGATTACCTGCAGCGCGCTGAGGATCCCGACAAAGGCGGTGCCGACGTAGCTCGCGCGCAGAGCTTCCCAGTTGGGGTCCGACGTCGGTCCGAAGCCGCCGGTGGCGTTCTGGGCGGTGCCGGTGAAGATGTCCAGTGCCGCGTCGACTGCCGTGTAATAGACGACCTCCTCGTCCGAAGCGGACTCGATCCCCAGCGAGGCGAGGACCGCGCGCTCGGCACCGAGATCAGACGCTGCCGCCGCGCTTTGAGGCGCTGCGTCGTCGTCACCACCTCCGCAGGCGGCTAGGATCAGGGCGGCTGATAGCACCAGCAATGATCCAAGTGCGAACTTCGATGGCGTCACGGGCGTACGGCTCCTAGGCAGCGGTACGCCGGACGTCGGATGCACGGTTGCGCCCAGGTCTGCCGCCGCAGGCTCCGCGGGTGCCGACCAGGTGCGTGGAACCCTGGTCGGCGCCCGCGATCAGCCCTACCGTTCCAGATGCCGCCGTCGACGGTGCGCGGCAACTCCTCCGAACGACACGACTGCCGCCGCGATGCTCGTCACGAGCAGCGCTTCGATCTGCCCGGCAGCGGAACCTTGATCGGCGAGCCCGCCCGTTCCCGTGTTCGGGAGTTCGTCTGGCACCGTCAGGTTCGTCGAGAACTCGAAGAACAGCGCCTCGTTCCGGACCGTGATCGGGTCATCAAAGTCCGAAACCCAACCCAAGCGCGTGATCAGGCCATCGACGACGTCCGCCTCGAAGAGCTGGCGGTTTCGGGTCGGCTCGCCGGCCAGTTGGTCCATCAGGTCGAAACGCGATTCGAACGCGCCACTGATTGTGTTTCCGTCAGTCGTCGATTCGACGACCGTGAACGTGACGACGCCAAGGTCGCCAACCGCCGCCACCAAGGCGACCCAGCCCTCGGCCAGATCGCAGCTCGTGCTGGCGAACGCCAAGCAGGCGTTTCCCTCTCCCTGCGAACCCTCGGCGAAGAGCGCCAGGGCGGCCGGTACATCCTGGTCTGAGGCGGCCTGCTCCCAGGCCAGAATCAGTGTCTCGAAGCTCGCTGCCTGGACGCGCGCGTTCGCGTCCTCATCTGCAAAGCTGTGTTCCACGGATTGATCGGTGGCCGCCGCTTGCGCAGCTCCCGCCAGTCCATCGCTGGCCTGCGCCCCTGAGGAGCCGAATAGCATCAGCGCGACCGCCAAAACTACGACGGTCGTCGGCACCAGCGGCACCTGGATCGTGAATCCCATCATGATCACCTCGCTCCACGAGCCGATCGCTCACGTCCTTCGCTCCCCTGGCGCAGGAACCCCGACACCCCGGTCTCGCTCGACGCAGTCTCCCCGTTGGCGATTCGAACACCATCGCCCGTTCGAGACATCTTCAGATGCGTCCTGCCCGCAGCCCAATGGGCCGATGGTTGTAGCGTCCGCACGCGTAGCCAGCCGATGTTCAACACGTGAGCGCGACGCAGTCAGATCGGCCCGCTTGCCGACGCAGTCAGCGTTCGACGGCGTAGTGCGCCAGTTCGGTCCGGTTCGAGAGCCCGGTCTTCCGCAAGATGTTGCTGATGTGTCGCTTCACCGTGGCTGGGCTGATCCGGAGCACGTCAGCGATCTCCGCGTTTCGTCTACCGATCGCAACTTCCGCGAGCACTTCCAATTCGCGCGCGCTGAGACCGTCCGCGTTGGTATCTAGTCGGCGCCCAAGAGGGAGAGCATCTCGTGGCTTGGGTTCGCGCAGGAACCTGCGCACCAACTCCGCCATCTGACCCAGTGGAGCGCGGCTGAGTCGGGCGTCGGGGCTGGCAGCGCCGATATCGCGCGCTGTGCCCTCCATGCTCGCCAATGGGATGAGCAGAACGGGGCAGCGGATCTCCGAGAGCAGGTCGGTGACGTCGATCTCTCGGTTCGCGTTGTGCCAGCGGAAATAGTCGTCGGGCTCAACGCTGAGCATTCCGAACTCGGCCCAGCGGTCGATCGCGTCGTCCCGTAGGTCGATCGTCAGCGCCATGGACCGCCAATAGAGCTGCCAGTCCGTGTGCTTGAGGAGGCCGACCGTGGCCAGTTCCGGTACCACGTCCTGCGGCGCCCTGGTGACCGGCCAGGAGAGGATTAGCCGGCTGACTCGATCGAGATGCTCGGCGGGGAAGGCGATTGACCCCGGCATCATCCCCAAGTGAGCCCAAATGGCGCATTGATCGAGCTGGAGGCTGTCCAGGATCGCCAAGATGTCCCCAACCCGGGTGGGCAAGGAGTAGTCGGCCACATCGCGTTGCGAGGCCCCGAAGCCACGCGGGTTCACCCGAATGTAGCGATGGTGCCGCGCCATGAATTTCCGGATCGCTTCGCCCCCGAACTGAGCGAAGCGGTGGTTTTCCAACAAGTGGCTGAGCGGTGCTAGATGCAGTACGGGAACGCCCTCACCCTCATCCGCGTAGGCGAGTGTGATCTCGTCCGAGGTCCGGGTGTATTGGATCTCCGGCGGAAGCATCGACTCCCCCTCCCAACGTGAGCAAGCCCGCATCGACGCTGTCACACCGTCTTGAGGGCAGGGGCCACCGCTCGGCCACTCAGGACGCCTCGTCACCTGTTCTCTGACGTCGTTTCGGCAGACCAGCTTGCCCGCCGTCGCTTGGTGGGGCCTACACGGTGACCGCGGCGGAGCGCGTCGTTCCCCGCGATTCGCGTTCGCTGAGCGGGATCGCCGCGTGAGTGCTGGGCGTCGATACTGGAGGGATTGGTGCCGAGGGGCAGAATCGAACTGCCGACACCACGATTTTCAGTCGTGTGCTCTACCGACTGAGCTACCTCGGCCCGATCGCAGCCTGCCCGTTGAGCACGAGCGACCGCCGATTCATTTCATCGGACCCCACCGCCCCCGTCAACCGGCGGCGCCACAACCAGCGAGACTTCGACCACTCTCCGCGAAACGGCGCCTCGATCACAACGCGACATAACTTCAATATGAAGTCCACCGACGGGAGCGGGAGTCAGCGGCTCCCCAGGCCCGGCTCCTAGCGAGAGCCCTTGATATACTCGCCGCCGTTCTCGACTCTTGTGAAACAGCCGCGAGCGAGAGGACTGTTGTGCCCACCCTGATCGTCACCTCCGCACTTCCCGGCGACGGAAAATCCGTCGTCGCCGCCGGCCTCGCCGCGGCTCGGCGTGCGAGCGGATCGACGCTACGGCTGGCGCGCGCTGCGGGCGGCGACAGCGCCGGCGCGGACGCCGACCAGTTCGCCCAACTCCAGGGCGTCCGCTCCAGCGGTACCCCCGTCGACGCCGTTCAACTCACCCCCGACACGGACTTCACCGTCGTCGAGGTCGACGATCCTGCCGCCGCGGTCGCGCTCCGCAAGGCTGGCGACTCGCTCATTCTCGTCGCCCGCCAGGGCGAGACCGACGATGTCACGCTCGCACGCGTGATCGCCGAGACCCAGGCGGCCGGAGTCGTGATCAACGCCGCGCCACCGGAAGAACTTGAGAACATCGTGCAGTCGGCTGAGTTGGCTGCGCCCCTGCTGGGCGTTTTGCCCCAGGACCGACTGCTCGCCGCCCCCTCGTTCGCGGCGATGGCGCGTGCCGTCGACGGTACGTTGGCCGGCCCCGAGCGCCTGCACGACGACGCGGCCGAGTGGCTCGTCATTGGGCCGATTAGCGCGCACGGTGGCATGCCCTACTTCGACAAGTTCCCGCACGCCGCCGTCGTCACCCGCCATGACCGCGTCGACATCGCCTTGGGCGCGCTCAACCAGCGCCCGGCCGGTCTGATCCTGACCGGCGGCGAACCGACGTTGCCTTACGTGGCGGAGCGCGCCGAGAGCGAAGACTTCGCGCTGATCGTGACCGGTCTGAGCACCGCGGACGCGGTTAACCGCATCGGCGACCTCTACGCCCAAGGGCAGTTCCGGGGCGCGCGCAAGCTGCAGCGGGCGATCGACTTGGTCGCCGCGCACCTCAGCCTCGACATCTTGCAGGCTTCCGCGACCGCGTGAGCCCGCGACAGTCCGGCTCCACTTAGAATCCGCGCGTGGGCTAGCTCCCACGAAAGAGATGGCATGGCAATCGAACGGATCAATCCAGCCGAGATCCATCAGCCGGGTGGCTATACGCACGTGGTCCGCACCAGCGGCGCTCGCACGGCCTATATCTCAGGGCAGGTCGCGATCGACCTGGCGGGCAACGTCGTTGGCCCGGGCGACTTGGAAGCGCAGGCCAAGCAAGCCTTCGCCAACCTTCAAGGCGCGCTCGCTTCCGTCGACGCGGACTTCTCCAACGTCGCCAAGCTCACCA